>JAHCMM010000021.1 GCA_019192515.1 Cyclobacteriaceae bacterium SS2 | reverse complement strand
ATGGTGCCTGGTATGGGATAAACTCCGGTACCTTCCCTGTTTTACTGATAAGTATCTTACTGTCTTCTTCTGATATGGTGATCAGCTCATCACAATTGACCATACTTTCAATCTCATAGTTTAGAGCTTTCTGCTGATCCTGATATTGTCCTCTGACCATACTTTCGATGTTGTGCACTAGCCCTATGGTTTTGATACCTCTTCTTTTTATTCGGGTGAAAGCTTGCACTGAATAAAGGGGGTCATCAATCAGCAATGTCCAATCGCCATTGAGATCANATGTTTCTGAAGCTGCTCTGAATTTTCTTTGGCGCTCAAAAATAAATTTTTGGTAAAAGTCTTTATCCCACCCATAATACCTGTTTAATGGAGCTATCAAACGCAGCCGGATCCAATCCAGCCAATATTCAATCCTTAGGTTACGAAACAGCCCAAGGGTATAAACGATGGGAAGCTGTATCTCTTCAATATTGATAAAATTAACCTCCCCTTTGTCACGATATCTTTCCAGGAGTTGAACAGCTCGTTTATCACCTCCATGGCCATTGGGATCATTTTTAAACCGGGACAGGTAAAAGAAGTTCATGGTCTCCTTACCAAAATACCATATATCAGTCTATGCAGATTCGTCAGAAAAGTTAAAATCACTGAAAAATCTACCACTGTAAAATAAAGTCTGAAATTTTGGATACTGGGAACATATCCTGCTTCCCAGATCGCTTTTTTAAAAGCCCATTTGAAGCGATAAGTCCTGATCCATTTGGTCGAAGCTTTTCTTTCCCTGAGTAACCTGTAGAAATGGTTCTGGTTTTGAAAAGATTCCTTTTTCAAGATATCCATCTTTTGATGGGTGACCGTATTCTGATGACGGCGATGATGGTTCAATGACTCATTTACATAGTGAATCTTTCCCAGGAGGCAAAGCTCAAACCAAAGCCTCCAGTCTGCAGCCATCTTCAAACTGGTATCAGGACCACCAACCTGATCCATTGTAGATTTTCGGAAGACAATTCCACTGGCATTGACTGTCACATTCTTCTCAGACAAATACTTCTCACAAAAGCTCTTTCCACTGTACACACCACTTGTTTCAAGTAATTCACCCTGGCGAAAGGCAAAACTCCATTTCCTGGAATTGTCAAAAGGCTTACTGTTTTCATCAATAATGGCTGAGTCACAAAATGCCAGAGTGACCTCACCATCCTTTTCGAAAGGAGGTACCAGCTTGGCCAGAAAGTCGGGCTCACAGTCGTCATCAGACTCGGCAATCCAGACCAGATCCCCAGAAACCAGCTCCAGGCCTTTCTTCCACTGTAAAAATGTACTTCCTGAATTTGGATCATTTTGTATAAATTTAATCCTGGGATCCCCAAGGTATTTGCGGATCACTTCAACACTTCCATCCAGGGAGCAATCGTCCAAAATGATTAATTCATGAAATGCCAGACTTTGTCTAAGAATACCTGATATCCGCTGATCCAGGTAAACGGCATGGTTATAATTGGGTAGGATGATACTGACCTTCATTGTATTTGGAATCTATTCCACTGGCATAAATGCCACAGGGGTATAGTACCTGCTTTCAAAGACTTCGAATATTTTATGCAAAACAGGATCACCAGTATCTACTTCCTCCATCCATTTGCTCAGGAGATAATCCACTTTACTCATCTGAATGGCTTCCTTTGATTCATTTGTACTCATACTACTGGAGTAGGAAGGCTGTTTAAAAACCTGTAGCCCCTTTTCCAAGCTACCTGGCGAATGGGTATAATTTTTGATCCTTGTGAGCTGATTATATGTATCAGAAATCAGGTATTCATAATGCACCATTAAATATGGCATTTTGGTTCTTAGCAATATAAAGTTTTCCAAAAACCAGTTGATAACTGCTTTATGAAAGGGATTCTTTCCTTCCATAATTTCGTTTGCTAAACTTAACTGTGCAGGCGACAGCTTTTTTGTAAATAACTCGTCTTCCAGATAACTCTTTGAGGTCAAACCCCATTGGTTCTTTACAACCGAGAGTGCCTGGGCACACGGGTGCCGGAGTAGATAAATGTTGACCGGCTTGAATTGCTCCGTCATCAGATCAATCAAAGCAAGACCATCTGCTATTTTGAAAATGACCCGATTAGTAAAGAAACATGCAAAGATTGATCTAAAACTCTGCCCTCCTTTATGTAAGTAATACAGGTATTTATTATCGAAAAAGGCGAAACCCCCTCTTAAAAATTTTTTCAGATATTTCAATAGCCTGGAATACTCCTCATCATTCATGCTGATGATGCTTCTATACCGACGTTTCGGAATAAAGGCCTGCCGCACTTTACCTGATTTATGATTGGGAAATAAATGGTAAGTAAATGGCTGATCAATATATCGGCAGGCACCCATAGAAGCTAAAGATTGCGCTAGAATGGTGGAACCTCCCCTACGAGAAGAGTAGATAAATATCGGCTTCATGAAAGGTACACAAACAAAAAGCCGATAAAGATTACCCTTGAATGTACCCTTTAGAAAATTTACAATCATTTTTTTATGAAGTGGTTTTGGGTGCTCGTTGTATATTATTTATTACTTCTACAGCCCTCTCGTTCCAAGTACTTTGATTCACAAATACTCGTGCCAGATCCCTGTATGATTCCTTATCTGTTGATGTCCAGTTTAATATGTTTTCAATTTGTGATTTAAATTCCTTTACATCACTAGCTAGGTATAACGTATCATTGAAATCTTCTTCAAGGTGACCATGAAATCGTGTACTTACAACCGGAAGTCCTGCCGCCAGGTATTCATAGAGTTTCATGCTGTCCACATCCAGCCAGGGTTTTCCTTCCTGGTAAAGACCCAGTGCCACATCGAACTGTACCAGGTATTGTGGGGTAATATCTGCGGTTTGTTCACCCAGCCAAACAAGGTTTGGGTATGCAATCTCCTCCAGTCCCTCATTTTTATAGGGCTTCCCAATAACCACAAAGGTCCATTGTGGGTTGGCATCTACAAGGTTAAAAAAAAGTTCCTGATCTATCCATTTTGAAAGCGTTCCACAATAGCCCACAATGGGCTTAGATCTGTCAAGTTTTTCCTTAATGACTATTTCTTCAAATCGGCTGGTATCCACTCCATTCCTCAACCTGACCACCTGGTCTATCCCCTTTGATTGATACCACGAAATCATGCTGTGGACCCCGGAAATGATCAGATCACTCTCTCTTCCAATGGTCTGTAGTACAGATGCCATAGACTCCATATTATCGGTATTCGGATCTAAAACGATGTTATGATCTACATCAAAAACCTGAAGACCATTGAGCCTGAGAAAAGCCAAGTCCCGGTAGTGATAGGGCCAGTAACACCACTTGACTTTGCTCCTGCTGAAAAAGCCAGGAAAAGATTGCAAAGCCACGGATAGCCTGGCTATAAACCGGTTGAATGAATACAACATGCTTCTGTCAGGTAACAGCATGGTGAAAAAGACATTCCCTGTCCGATCCCCAAGGATCACATTTCTAAAAAAATTGATAAAGAAGGCCGATATAAACCTGCTTCGGCTCACTCTTTTTACCAGATAATTCCTTTTTACCCCCGGTACATCCGAAAGTGCCTCAAACAAACATGACCTCCGCTTGGAAGGATGATAGCTTTTCCAGTGCTTCCATTCATACTCATTTCCAAAATAGTAAATCACCATCCGGGTTGGTTTATCCGACTCTCAGTTTCTGCCGTACTGGATAAAATAATGCTCGCCAGGTACGTCCACATAAGAAACCATCCTTTAGGGAAATGGCAATAATCTTCGTTACCATTTTAAGATCTCGGGCATTCCAGGCAACCTTATACAGGTAACTAAGCAGATCGGAACGAAAAGTTCTTCCTGGCTTCTTTTGATATTTCTCAGGCATAGGGTGTTCCAGCTTCCCACCTCTCATCAGGGGGTCACTGCCTTTTTGTATTCTTTCGAGGGCATATTCGATGGCCTTGCTTTTGTAATATCCCAGGGTAAGCTTATGTTTCTCTGTTGCAGAGGCATTGCCCAACCTGAAAAAATAGGTGCACCTATTTAATACGACAATCTTAGATTCATCCATCATGCGCAGCCACAAATCGGTATCCTCAGAAGTCAAAAAAGCAGTCCGATAACCACCCAATTTGGTCACCAGGTCACGTCTCATCAGGACCGTGCCATGAACCACCGGACAGTTGGGATTGAAGTCATCCACCGATATGGTCTTCCTCTCCTCACCCTTAAAAAAGGCCGGTGAAGGTTCTCTGAAAAGATATGATTTCTTGCCATTGGAGGTAATATACCGAACCTGCATACTTACCAGGCCGACCTCCTCGTTTGACTCCAGAAAATCATACTGGGTCTGAATCTCCTCATGCCCCGCTATATCGTCCGAATCAAAACGCCTGATGTACTTGCCTCGGCAATAGGTCAGTCCCTGGTTCAATGATCTGCTGACCCCCTTGTTTTCCTGGCTGAAATACCGAATCCTGGAATCCTGGTAAGATTGAATGATTTCGGGCGACTCGTCCGTACTCCCGTCATTGATTATGATGAACTCAAAATCTGTAAAGGTCTGGGACAAAATGCTGTCGATGGCTTCCTGCAGAAAAGGAGCTGCATTGTAGACTGGCATCAGAACAGACACTTTCGGAATTTTCAAAACATCCTGGTTATCCACGTGAAAATCAAGCCTTTCGGCCAACGCATTGCAACATGGTCAAGATACCCCCCGAGCACCTTATCTATTTCTTTCTCAATCATTGTTTGAACAGACATTACAGCTTTTGACTGANCTACTAAAGCCTGGTATGCTTTAACCAATTGAAAAAACGACTGACTGTCCATCGGGTGCCTGTTGATTAGCTTTTCATGTGCTGCTAACACATTCCTCCCCGGCACCACCCCGAATATCGCAAAATAAGCTGCCCATACCTGGCGCAAAAATTCCCGCTGTTTGGTTCGCTTCTGTGTACTGATCTGTCCCGGATGCACCCGATAATCAACCAAATTGACCGGCAGGACAGCTAATTGAGTTACTGCCATGGCCCTTACCCATAATTCGTAATCCTGAGAGTAGTAAAAGGACTCATCATAAAACAGTTGGTGTTTGTCGACCACCTCCTTGCGCAACATGACAGACGGATGGCAAAAAACATTCATGAAGAGTAACCTGGCTACAATGGCCTCATGATCCACAGGGGAAACCTTTACCGTATCTTCGTTCGTATACCGATGGAAAGTCCCCAGGACGCCTACTTCAGGATGTGCTTCCATGAAGGCAACCTGCTGACGTAATCTTTCCGGATGTGAAACGTCATCCGCATCCATCCTGGCCAGGTATTTTCCGGTTGCGTGAGCAAATCCCCTGTTCAATGACCGGGTCAGTCCCTGGTTTTCTTCATTCCTTAGGAGGTGAATCCTTGCATCATCTATTGCATACCTGTTCACAATCTGCGCTGTGTCATCCTTCCCGCAGTCATCGATGATCACGAACTCAAAATCACTGAATTCCTGGTTGAGAATACTTTCAATGGCTTTCTCAATATACTGTTGATCTTCATAGACCGACATGATGACCGACACCTGTGGCATCAGTTCAGTTTGTTTTTGAGTGCCTGCCACAAGAAAACCACATCTTCACTCACCGTATGAAAACCCGGACTGAAAGCAGTATCTGCTGATTCGAAAATTTCCAGGTATTGCTGTCCACACGATTCAAAATCATAAAGGTGTGCATGAGCCAAAGCGGTCTTTTTCACCTCTTCAAAATGACTCATGGCATAACTTAATTTTTCAGCCAGCAGCTCCGGTTTAAACTGGTCGTAAGTCTGGAATATATCCTGGCTTACCGGGGCAAGCAATTGGGTATTAAAATGACAAAGCTCCCTCATGGCTCCGCTATCGTATCCCACCACGGGCAGGCCACAGCTTACGGCTTCTACAACAGAATTTGGACAAGGAGGGTTTAAATGGCTGTAAATAAACAAGTCACATTTCCTAAGACACTCAGCAGTCTCTTCCAGTCCATGTGTCGCATAGTTTTTCAGGTATTTTCTATCCAGAAACGGCTTCAACTCATCATTCACAACCGGCCCGACCAGGTGCAGTTCAAAATCGTAAGCTGATACTAATTGATCCAGGGCCATAATGACCGGTTCAACCATATCAACATTACGATAAACACCTGTAGTAACCAGCTTAAATTTCCGTTTACCTATTGGTTCCACATTGCTGGGTTTAAACAATGCCTTGTTGACCCCATTCACAATGATGGAATATTCGTCTATTCGCTTTTCCCCAAAGAGAGTAAAACACTGATCCCGGCTATGCTCACTTTGGAATACAATGTGATGACTCTTGTGAAGATAAATATCCTTTACTGGCTTATTGATCTTTTCAAAAGCTTCGCCATGCTTCTGGGGATAGTAGATGCCGTCCAGTCGTTGAATGATCCTTCCTCCCCTGCTGTGCACATAGTCTACCACGTGACGCTCAAAATGAATGGGGAAAAACAGTACCCTGGACCGAAAAGGAGAGTGGGATACTGTCACCTCCTTGCTCCCAAGATAAGCATGGAGATTGGTCATAAAGGTTTTCACACCTCCTGAAAACATTTGCGGTCCGGGTGCAAAAAGAGAATTTCTGGTCATCTACTGATTGCAGACAGGTACCTCTCCAGGTCAGCAATTAACTGTTGTGTTCGGATAACTTTTCCTTTTGAGTTCAGGTGATTGCTCGTATCAAAAAAAAGAGACTCATCAAGCACATAATCTTCAGGTTGACTGATTACCTCCAGACCTGGGATCTCTCCTAATTGACCAAATAGTTTATGGACAAGCCCTAAATCACTAATGGCGGGCTCATACAAGGGGGGGCAAGCGATCACTAACCTTGTACCCTTACCCTGCAGGTCCCTGGTAAAAGCTGAAAGTAGTTTTCTGTTGTAGGGTAACAGGTCTCCACTTTTTAAAGTCCCCTGAATTTCAATTTTACGATTGGGAATGGCAGGCAATACAATATCTCCCCATTCATTGAAATTTCTATGCTCATAGACTCTTTCAACCTGGTTTAAATCAATTGTCTCAAAGAATAACTGAAAAAATGACTGTACCAGGATCCGGTTGATTTTTTTCTGAATATAATTAACCTTTACCTTCAACCATAATAGGTAATCATTTCCAATCATCGAATCCGACAAATATGAATAAGCATTCAATAACATTAAACTTGTTTGATCCCCCCTGCTTTCGAAATTGGAAAGGACAGCGCTTAGTACCACTAAATCATCTTTTTGAACCCATGGAGAAACCCCTTCCAACAGGTATTTCAGCTTAATCCCGGCATGCAAAGACATATTAACGACCGGTCTATCAAAGTATCTCTCTATGCGCTCGCTATCAATCCCAAAAGCTCCACTCGAACCACCAATGATAATTATTCTTCCCGGAGGAGTTTGATTTAATCTCTGGTACTTGGACTCAATGATAGAAAGATAATTCGAGGGATTATAATGTGGCCCTAAACTAATAATGTATTGAATTGCAACAATTGTTATTACTAGTAATAGACTCTTTAAAATCAGCAATTTCAAAACTGAAAGTAGATGAATTCGGACGGTTCGAAAAACTTACCAAACCAACTGATGAGGAGTGCCACACCTATATATGCCGGCCACCTGACAAACCAGGAGGCATTGAGCACATAAAACCTGTCCTTTTCTTCAAAAATATGATAGAGCTCCAACAGTCCGATCAGGGCAAGTGAAAGACAAATATCAAACAAAGTAAACTCTGCGAATGATAACCCGCCGGACGGCTGAAAAATATTCCTAATGAGGATAAATGCATCCCCTACATTGTCGGCGCGGAAAAAGATCCAACCTAAACAGGTAATGCTGAAAGTAATGAAGATGCTCACCAGTCGGGGCAATTTGATTTTAGGTCCGATTGCCCGACTCATAAAATTTTCAAGCACCAGCCAGCTGCCATGGATCCCACCCCACAACACAAAGGTCCAGTTGGCTCCATGCCAGAGCCCACTCACCAGAAATACGATCATCAGGTTGATGTTCAGTCTCAGGTAGCCCTTCCGATTACCTCCAAGGGGTATATATAAATAGTCCTTGAACCACGAGGAAAGAGAGACATGCCATCTACGCCAAAAATCACTCAACGACCTGGCGAAGTAGGGTCTTTTAAAGTTTTCCATCAGGTCATAACCCATGAGCCGGGCGCTGCCTATAGCAATGTCAGAGTATCCTGAAAAATCACAATAGATCTGAAAAGCAAAAAAGAAGGTGGCCAGGATGATCTGCATACCCCCCGCAGACTGGGGATCTGCATATATTTCATTGACATAAATGGCTACCCTGTCGGCTATGACCAGTTTTTTGTAAAAACCCAATGCCATGAGCCACAGCCCGATCCTGAAATTTTCATATGAGAAAACGACCTTTTGTCTGAACTGGGGTAAAAGATGCGTGGAACGCTCAATAGGCCCCGCCACCAGCTGTGGGAAAAAACTCACATAAAGTGCAAAGATCCCAAAATGCTTTTCAGGTTGGGTTTTCCCCCGATATACATCGATGGTATAGCTCAGGGTCTGGAAGGTATAGAATGAAATGCCCACCGGCAACAGTACATCGAAATACGGCACATGAATGCTGAGGTCAAAAGCCTCAAACATTTGCCTCGCAGAGTCACTGAAAAAATTGAAATACTTAAAACCAAACAGGATCCCCAGGTTAGAAAGCAGACTCAGGACTAACCACCTTCTCCTTATCTCCTTCAGGGTGGCACCGGCTATTTTTTTCGCAGCAAAATAATCTATCACTGTAGATCCCATGATAAGTACGATGTACTCCATTTTCCAGCTCATGTAGAAATAATAACTGGCTACCAGAAGCATCAGGTACCGAAACCTGTAGGGAATCAGGTAATAGAGCAAAACTACACAGGGTAGGAACGCAGCAAAATGTAATGAATTAAATAGCAAGCTAGTCTAAGTTTAACTGATTGAATGCTCTGGCCACTTCCCGCGTAAAGATCCTGGCACCAGCCGCATTGAGATGACCTGCATCGGCTGAATTTTCTACAAGATATAATTCCGGATATTTTATGGGATCTGAAACCCTTATTTTATGCTGAGGTGGCAGGTCGTTATAGGTAGACATCACATACTGGGTGATCCTGGGGGCCATGACCACAACCACATGCACTCCCTTTGCTTTAGCTTTTTCAATGTAATCCACATACCATGCGGTAAGTTTATCATTCGGATACTCCTCCTGAATATGTTTTATTGCATCTAATTTTCTTTCCTCAAGAACCAGTGTGTCTTTAAAAAGCATATTCCGTTTTCTTTCGAAATTGGAATCTAAATCGATAGGTAGAAAACCCGATACTCCAACTTTTCCATCCTGGAAAAACTCATTCTTACGGGATAGAAATGTTTCCATGGTTCCAATATTGAGGAACCCCTGAATAAAAAGTTGTGTATAAATTTTAGCTGTCCTGATCCGACTTTCAGCTTTTTTGTATTTCTGGTCATATAAGACTGCAAGTGTTTTAAAATACAAAGCTGGAGTCAGATAATAGTATTCTCTTAATGAATATAGATTCTCAATTTTGGGATTCTCAATATCCAGTAGTTCCAGAAAAACAAAATCCAACTGGTCCCCATATGCTTCCAGGATTTTGTCCGCAACAAAGTGCATCTCCGGATTGAATAAACCAGGTATTCCAAAATTAAATGTTTTTAAACCAGTTGTAAGACTATCAAGCAATTTTACATTTAACTGTCGGTATATTCGACTAGAACCAACAGCAACAGCGTTATATTCTTTTTGATTTGCTTCAAAGTATTTCTTTTTAGTAAAAATATCACCACTTGAATAATGAAATTCCTCTCTTAATAATTGTCCATTAATTATTTGGATTAAATAATAAATAATGGCGAACAGAAAGATCTTAAGAAATATTTTGATAGTTGTAAGGAAGATGAATTGTAAATAAATGGCTACAGTTTCATAGCATGAACATACGTTCTTTGTTCATTGCCATGTATTATCCTTTTTTGATATTTATTAATGCTCACTATCTCATCGACTGCTTTGACAATTCCAGGAAATTGATCGATGCTATAGTCATCAAAAAAGATCATATCACCAGGATTTTGTCGGTGCTTTAGATAATCAAACTCCATCATTACATCTTTGTACTCATGTCCTCCATCTAAAAATGCAAAATGGATCCGTGACCAATTGATGCGATCAATGTTCATACGGGTATCTCCATTGAAAAACATAATATATTTCGTGATCAAATCCAGATAATCGACCAATAAGTCTTGCCGTGTTTGTGGACCCTCGTGATCAGCAATACAGTTCCAGTACATTGGTATTTCATGTGGAAGTATATCACAAGTAATTATTTTACCATGCCGATTATGATCTTCAAGTGCTTTAGCCATGCAAAGGGCAGAAAATCCCCTTGCGGTACCTGTTTCAAAAACATTGACCGAAGAAATGTCTTTGTTTTTTTCCAAATAAGATCTTAAATAAGCATATAACAACCTGCCGTGCTGATAAATGATCTTACTGGTCTTTTTAGTACATTGGGTGATTAATGCCAGGTTATCCAACCATTCTTTTTCGATAGCATAACCTAATTCTTTTTCTATATTATCAATTATTGGATACTCCTCATTCCTCGCGATATTCCAGATTTTTAAATATTCCTCTTTTGTAGCTAAAGGTACTCTACCAAATGGATAGTCTTTGAATTCGTCTTCCTTATCCAAGCGATATAAACGTTCATCATTCAGATAAGCTTTCAATCTTTTTTTTCCTAGAATGCTCTTAATAAACTTTCCAATCATCAAATACTAGATTAATTAGTTACTAATAATATATTATTACTATGATATTATCTGATAGATGATAGAATATTATGCTGCTATAAAAATATGGTAATTAGCAAGTCTTCATTAAAATAAGCATAACAAGCTAATTCCACCTCTAGTAAACTTACTCTTCTTGATTAAATATCTGTTTGTGGTGACAGTAATCTGGTTGATCTAGAATTCGAATGTCATATATATTTCCAGCTTTTGGTATTTTGAGTTTGTCTTTAAGTTCTCTGGTCAAACGATCAAAAACATAAATTGCACAATCCCCATTCTGTCGCTCTTCCCTTTCAGCTTTATTGGATGAGCCAACAAATAAATATTCCATGCTGGCAGCCAGACCTCGCACATATCCCACACCAACTTTGAAATCGTTACCTTTTTCGGAAATAACATTACCAGAACCATTGCTATCACATACAAAAATTTCGTTTTCATTTGTGACATAAAGATTGTGTGCCTGGCTTCCTATCTTAATTTTTCGAACTAGCTT
>JAHCMM010000003.1 GCA_019192515.1 Cyclobacteriaceae bacterium SS2 | reverse complement strand
AGGAATTTGAACAGCTTCTGGCTCAGTCATTTCAGTTGGCTGAAGGTGATAAGAGTCGTGTTTTTGTGCTCTCTATCCCAGACTATGGGGTGACACCATTTGCTCAGGAGAAAAACCCACAAAAAATTGCCGTTGAGATTGATCAATACAACAATATCGCACGACAAATCTGTGAAAAGCAGGAAATCACTTTTTTCGATATAACAGAAATATCCAGAAATGCTGTCAATGACTCATCATTGATAGCCAATGACGGCCTCCATCCATCGGGAAAAATGTATGGACTTTGGGCTGAAAAGACATTTCCTTTCGCCGTTTCCTTATTTAAATAACCATATACTTTATTCAGATTTGAGCGTTGTAGCTTTCAGGATAGTTAAAATAGTCCTATTTTAGGGCTGTCAAACAGGACGCTGCCACGAACTTATGAGGCACTTAACAGGAATATTGTGTTTAATCCTACTCCTCTTTTCATGTAGAGATAGGGTGATCTGCCCTGCCTTTCAAAGTACCTATATACTTGATGATTCTGTTCGTATAGCCTATTTTTCCTATATCTGGAAGCTTGACGAAGTGGATAGAATAAAGATCCTGGAGCAGCGAAATGCCGAGAAAGATAGCATTGCCGGTATCAACATTGGAATGGCTGCGCTAAGTGATACAACGGATGTAAATACTGAGCCACAAAAATCCGGAGTAGACTATTACGCATATGTAGAAGATATTATTGTTCCTCCCCGGGAGGTAAAGAAGACCAGGTATGGTATCATCAAATATGAACCTTACTGGTTGAAAAATTATCACCTGAAGACCGCACCGATGGAGAATATTCTGACACCGGAGCCAGAAGAGGAGGATATTCCACCATTAGCTGATGAAGAGATGTTGGCAGATCTCAACTCCGATTCCACACTGACTGTGGGACTTGCTGACACTACCGGGATTGCCATGGTGGATTCTACCGGGGCACCCACATCCGACGTCTTAGCGAAAGCGGATACAGAAAAAGAAAAGGGTCCAAGATTCCTTTACCGATATGACCCGAATGATAATTTTAATGTCGAACAGGTCTACTACAATAAGTGGTACGGCAGGCAGCTGATTTATCAAAAACCACCACCCAAACCAGAAATAGCACCATTGGCTTCGGATAGTGTGATCACAGATGTGGAGCCAATCGATCCTGCCAATCTTCAGAATACTGAACAAGATGCACTACCGCCGGCCGACAATCAGGAGCAACCGGTTGAAACCACCGAACCTCAGCAACAAGAACCGGTTGAGCAGGCTCCGCCACCACCTCCTTCCAACGAACCTGTTATACAGGGGCAGGATGATAATCTGGGATTCTAGTCATTTACAGGCGTAAATACTGATTTTATTGGCTGGTTACCATCCAGTTTTAATAAATTACGGCTCAAACAAACCAAAAATGAAAAAAACTATTCTACTAGCAGTGGTTGCTGTAGGGGTATTGTCAGTGTACTTTATAAACCCTTTCGAGAAGTCAGAGCAACCAGCCAACACCAATGCGGTTGAAGCTTCAACCCGCGTCAAAGCAGCGATGGATTTTATCAATGCACTTGATGGAAGTCAAAAGTCCAAAGCTCTCTTTGATTTCAATGATGAGGAGCGATATAACTGGCATTTCATTCCAAGAGAAAGAGAAGGCCTTGATCTGAGAAATATGAATGAAGCCCAGAAGGTAAAGGCTTTTGGCTTATTGAACACATTCCTCAGTGATCAGGGTGTTGCAAAAGCAAAAAGCATCATGCAACTGGAGATCATCCTTAAAGCCCTGGAAAATTTACCTCCGGAGAATGACCGACGTCATCCCGAAAAGTATTATTTCTCCATTTTTGGACAACCTTCAGATACTAAACCCTGGGGATGGAGATTGGAAGGACATCACCTTTCGATCAATTTTACCTCGGTGACGGGTGAAGTTACCGTTACGCCGGCGTTTTGGGGAGCTAACCCTGCAAAAGTACCTTCGGGAGATAAGAAAGGTATGAGAATCCTCAAAGATGAGGAAGACTTAGGCAGAGCCCTTGTGAAGCTACTCAATCCCAGTCAGCAAAAAGTAGCTATCATCATGGAAGATGCACCGGACGATGTTGTTACAGGTGCCGATAGAAAAGCCAGCCTGGAGAAATTTAGTGGATTGAAATTCACGGAAATGAATGCTGCGCAGCAGACACTTGTTCAGCAGATCCTAGATTTGGTTTTTTCCAATGTGACCCCGGACATTGCCAAAGCCCAGATGAAGGTTATGCAGGAAGCAGGTGGAATGGATGCTCTATACTTTGCCTGGGCAGGAAGCCTGGAGGTAGGAGCTCGTCATTATTACAGGGTTCATGGACCAACCATCCTGATCGAGTATGATAATACGCAAAATGATGCTAATCATATCCATTTTGTCTGGAGAGACTTGACCAATGACTTTGGTGAAGACCTACTGGCAAAACATTACAAAGAAAGTGGCAGTGGTCATGGCCATAGCCATGGACCAGGTTCGGATCATACGCATTAGTAGAACGTAGGACTACAAAAGTTTCCTGTTCCGATAGACTACAAAAGTTTAAAAGCATTTAGAAGTCTTAAATCTGAAGTTTAGAGCAAGAAACTTTTGTAGTCTCTACTAATGGTCTAACCTACACCACTACATTGACAATCTTATTCGGCACGAAGATGACCTTCTTAGGAGGTTTGCCTTCCAGCCATTTCTGGACTACCTCATTTTCTGTCACCGCCTTTTGTACTTCAGGCTGAGTGGCATCCGTCGAAAATGAGATTTTGGTACGCATCTTTCCATTAATCATAATCGGATACTCTTTGCTGTCCTCTTTGAGGTATTTCGCATCAAAAGAGGGGAGAGAGGCATCAAAAACAGTGCTTTCATGTCCTAAAATGCTCCACAGTTCCTCTGAGATGTGTGGAGCATAGGAAGCCAGTAGAATTGTAAATGGCTCCAGAATGGCTCGCTTATTACATTTCAGGGAAGCCAGCTCATTGGTAGCAATCATGAAGTTACTCACAGAAGTATTCAAAGAGAGTCTGTCCACATCTTCCTCAATCTTTTTGATCGTTCCGTGCAATACTTTGAGTTCTGCAGCATTCGCTTCGTCATCACTGACCTTGAAGTTGCCTTTGTCATCGTGGAATAATCCCCAGAACCTTCTCAGGAATTTGTAAACCCCTTCGATACCATTGGTGTTCCATGGTTTGCTAGCCTCGATCGGGCCCAAGAACATTTCATACATGCGAAGTGTGTCAGCACCATATTGCTCTACGAGTTCATCCGGGTTGACCACATTGAACTTGGATTTGGACATTTTTTCGACCTCGGATATTGTAATGAAATCAGCCTTGTTTTGATTTAACTTGTTAAAAGGATGAAAGGTACCACCCGTCCAGTAACCTGATTTTGTTACAAAAATTGATTTAGCTAATTCGGCATTCGATTTAGTATAGTTTTCAACGTTGAGTACATTATTCTCGATGTAGTCAATAGGGATACGAACCTTATAGGTATTCTGTTTGTAAAAATCATCAGCATCTGTTGAAATAAACACACTTTGACCATTATCAATAGGTAAATGATCTAGTTCTCCTTCAATATTCCAAAACTGAAAGCTTTCCGCATTTGGTTTTTGAAATGCGAATTCGCTAATTCCCTGGATCATCCCCTGGTTTACTAGCTTCTTCGCATATTCATCCACAGATATGTGCCCCATGTCATACAAAAACTTGGTCCAGAACCGGGAATACAACAGGTGACCGGTAGCATGTTCGCTACCTCCCATGTAGAAGTCTACTTCTTTCCAGTATTTCAAAGCCTCCGGACCGGCAAAAGCCTTGTCATTGGTTGGATCCATGTATCTGAAGAAATACCAGGAAGACCCCGCCCAACCGGGCATGGTGGTCAGTTCGTAAGGGTCACCCTCCGGAGTCGCCCAACCCTGGGCACGGCCTAATGGCGGTTCGCCATCTTCGGTTGGTAAAAACTTATCTACTTCAGGTAATTCCAGAGGTAGCTGATCATCATCCAGTAAGTAGGGGATACCATCTTTGAAATAGACCGGGATAGGCTCACCCCAGTATCGTTGTCTACCGAAGATAGCATCTCTGATCCTGTAGTTGATCTTACGTGTACCAATACCTTTGGATTCTACAAATTCGATGGCCTTTTTTGTGGCTTCTTCAAAGGTGAGCCCATTGAGAATTCCTGAATTGATGTATTTACCTTCCTTGGTAGGATCCGCTTCCGTATCCGTTACCTTTTGGGCGTCTAGAATGAGGGGGGCTTCTAATCCAAAATGCTTCGCAAAATCAAAGTCCCTTTGGTCACCGCTCGGAACGGCCATTACAGCACCGGTACCATATCCCGCCAATACATAGTCAGCAATCCAGATAGGCACTCTTTCCTGGTTGAACGGATTGATCACATAGCTTCCGGTGAAAACCCCGGAAATGGTCTTCACATTACTCATCCGATCACGTTCAGATCGGTTTTTTGCTACTTCAACGTAAGCTTCTATTTCAGCTTTTTGTTCAGGAGTAGTCAGATCGGGTACTATTTCACTTTCAGGAGCCAGTACCATGAATGTGACTCCATAGATCGTGTCCAGCCTGGTGGTGAATACCCTGATCTTTTTATCTGAGTTTTCAACCTGAAAATCTACTTCCGCACCGATGGATTTTCCAATCCAGTTGCGCTGCATATCCTTGATGGGTTCTGGCCAGTCAATTTTGTCCAGCCCGCTAAGGAGTCTTTCTGCATAAGCCGTGATCCTCATGCTCCATTGAGGCATCTTCTTTTTGATCACGGGATGGCCTCCACGCTCCGAAAAGCCGTCTTTTACTTCATCATTGGACAAAACAGTGCCTAACGCAGGGCACCAGTTTACAACAGCCTCCGAGATGAAAGTCAATCGATATTTGAGGAGCATTCTTTGCTGATCCTGCTCCGACCAGCTTTTCCATTCTTGGGCTGTGAAAGCCGGTGTGTCTTCATCGCAGGCGGCATTCACTTTTTCATTGCCCGATTGCACAAACTTTGCAATTAGGGTGTCGATTTTTTCTGCTTTGTCTGTGTCTTTGTTGTACCAGCTATTGAAAAGCTGCTTGAAGATCCATTGGGTCCACTTGTAATATGCCGGGTCGGAAGTGCGGACTTCCCTGGACCAGTCGTAGCTAAATCCCAGGTTCCGAAGCTGCTCTTTGTATCGGTTGATATTAGTTTCGGTCGTGATCGCTGGGTGCTGACCTGTTTGGATGGCATATTGTTCGGCAGGCAAGCCAAATGCATCAAATCCCATTGGATGCAATACATTGAAACCTTTGAGCCTTTTATATCTGCTGATGATATCTGTGGCGATATATCCCAGAGGATGCCCTACGTGCAATCCGGCCCCGGAAGGATAGGGGAACATATCCAGGGCATAAAACTTGGGCTTGTCAGGATTGACCTTTACTTCATAGGTTTTTTCTTTTTCCCACTTTTCCTGCCATTTAGGTTCTATCTGTCTGTGATTATATTCACCCATCAATATTGAATTTTTTTGAGGGCTCAAATTTATCGGAAACGAGATGCCCTGCCAAAGAAGAAATATAAATTGTGACTTAAGAAGAAACCTTTAGAAAGTTTGGTTGTCTTTAGGGCAAATGAAATATAGAAAATGAAATTAAAATACCCTTTATTAACCCTGATCTTATCTTTTTCAATGACCTATCTGGCTGCGCAGGAGCAGGATACCACCGCAACAGATAATCAGGGAGAAACTGAATCAGTGATCAAAACCGATGAAGATCCCCAGATACAGAAGAAATCGGATGGAATAATTATTACGGGTCCCAATGGGGTCATTATCGATGAGCCGAAAGAAAAGTATCAGATCAATGATAACAGGACCAAATTCAGATTCAAGGATGAGGATGAGGAGTTGGTAACAGAAGGAGATGATCAGGAAATGGAGGAAATGACTGATGCTGAGACGAAAGGTGCTGAAGGCCCAAAGATCATCTATTATGAATCATCCGAACAGCAAGGGGATAGATATTACCATGGTAGTAAGCGGAAGAGTGATATTAAAACCCTGGCGGGATCTATGAATCATAGTGGAGGCTTTGGAGCTGTTTCTTTCAGGTATAGTGATTTCAGAGATGAATCAATGGTGATGGCTGGTTTTAGAGGTGGATGGATTGTAAACCGCACTTTGGGAATAGGTTTCGAAGGGCATGGAGTGATCCCGACCTCGAGGTATGAAGATATCGATGATAACCGGGACGTAGTGCTTGTTGGTGGCTATGGAGGAATGTTTCTTGAACTGATCTTCTTCTCTAACCAGGTGATTCATGTGACATTTCCCGTTTCTGCTGGGGCAGGTTGGTTAGGCTACACCGAACATTGGGAAAACGACTTTACAAACCCTCCGTATTCACCGGATGATTCTTTGTTTTACGGAAGAAACCAGCTAATCGATGATGACACATTTTGGTATATCGAACCTGGCGCAAACATTGAATTGAATGTGAGTAGAAACTTCAGAATGTGTTTTGGTGTGAGTAAGCGCTTTACCCAGGATTTCAATATGTTGCGTACCAATGACGATGCTTTTGATAAGCCAAATTATTACCTCACACTGAAATTCGGGAGATTTTAAGAAGCTTCTTTAAGCGCTTCCAGGGCTTCTCTAATATGCCTGGTGGGTTGCCAGGAGGAATTGAACTCATGTATCAGGCGACCTTCTTTATCAAAAATGTAGGTAACCCTCCCAGGTAGCAAACCCAGAAGACGGCGTGGAACTTCGAAGGCTTTTTCAGCTTCCTTTTCCTGATCGCTCAGCAATTGAAAGTTGAGCCGATATTTGGTTGCGAAGCGTTTGTGAGATGAGACTGAATCATGACTTACCCCGAAAACCTGGGCTCCAATTTCAACAAAATCTTCGTACTGATCTCTGAATGAACAGGCTTCCCTAATGCAACCGGGGGTTTCATCTTTTGGGTAGAAATAAATCACCAAAGGACTTTTCCCAATAAAATCATGAAGACGAACAGTATTGCCATCCTGATTACTCAATGTAAGATCAGGAAGTTGATCACCAATTTTCATATGATTCAAAACTAACTTTAATAAGACTTGTTTCAATTTTAGCAGAAATATTTAAGCATTATTTGATACGGTTTCAGATCACTTTAATTTAGCAATCAAATCATTCCCCTATGCGACAATACCTCGACTTAATGCAGCACATCATGGATCACGGCACTGAGAAAAGTGATCGAACGGGGACGGGAACCAAAAGCATTTTTGGTCATCAGATGCGGTTTGATCTGTCGAAGGGTTTTCCTTTGGTTACCACTAAAAAGCTGCACCTGAGGTCAATCATTCACGAGTTGCTCTGGTTTATCAAAGGGGATAGTAATATCAAGTATTTGAAAGATAATGGGGTCCGGATCTGGGATGAGTGGGCGGACGAGAATGGAGACCTGGGCCCAATCTATGGAGTACAGTGGCGTAGCTGGCCCAAATCTGATGGGACTACTGTTGATCAGCTTTCCCAGGTGATAGATACCATTAAAAATAACCCCGATTCCAGGAGGATCATTATCAGTGCCTGGAACGTGGGAGAGATAGAAAATATGGCTTTACCACCATGCCATACACTGTTTCAGTTTTATGTAGCTGACGGCAAGCTTTCATGCCAGCTATATCAGAGAAGTGCAGATGTATTTTTAGGTGTTCCATTCAACATTGCTTCTTACGCGTTATTCACCATGATGATAGCTCAGGCTTGTGACCTCGAAGCGGGAGATTTTGTACATACATTTGGAGATGCTCACTTGTATTCCAACCATATGGAGCAGGCTGCCTTGCAGCTTTCACGAGATCCACGGCCTTTGCCGACAATGAAGATCAATCCTGAAGTCAAAAATATTTTTGACTTTAAGTATGAGGATTTTGAATTGATCAATTATGAGCCACATCCCCATATAAAAGGCGAAGTTGCCGTTTAAATAAGAATATCAGGTTTTATACCAATAATACACCAGATCTTTTTGATTGCCGTTTATTGAGTAGATAATGTCAACCTATCATCAAGAAAACTCAAAACCCATGGACTTTAAATTCATTTTTACCATTGTTTTCCTTGTTCTGTTTTCTTCTGTCAGGGCACAGGAAGGCGCAACCACCCTCGATATCAGAGAGTGTATTGATATTGCCCTGGAGAATAACCTTACCTTACGCAGGAGTCAATTGCTAAGAGAAGGAGCGAGGATTGATTACAACCAGTCCAGGGCCCAAAGACTTCCAAATGCGAATCTCAGCGGTGGTTATGGGCTGAATTTTGGTAGATCTATCGATCCGACTACCAACGACTTTATCACCCGAGAGATCAATACCCTGAATTTTGGAGGTAATGCAGGAGTGGTATTATTCAATGGTTTTAATATTCATAATACCATCAACCGGGCTGAAACTTCACTTGAAGCGTCAGAGTTTGATGTCAAAAAAGCTACCAATGACATTACACTGAATATCATCAATAACTACCTGACCGTACTATTTAATAATGAGCTACTCGAAAACGCTAAATACCAATTAGAATCCAGTAAGAATCAGCTGGATCGTACGAAAAAGCTGGTTGCTTCAGGTGCATTACCCAGGACAAGTGAGCTGGAACTGGTATCTCAGGTTGCCAGTGACGAAGTAAACCTGGTTAACGCCCAAAACAACCTGGATCTCGCCAAGCTCACCTTGAAGCAAAGTATGTTGATCCCTGCTTCTCAAACAATAAACGTAGTGATGCCAGACCTTGATATTACAATGGAGGAAGCTGATCTGAGTGTATCTGTTGAGCAGGTATATCAGTTGGCTTTAGAAACCCAGCCGGAAATATTGAGTGCAGACCTGAAAAAGGAAAGTGCGTTGCTGGGAGTAAGGGTTGCTCAATCCGGAATTTCTCCGTCTATCACGGCAGGAGCTGGTTTTAGGACAAATTATTCTGATGCTTTTTCTGTCGGAAATGAAACTAGTGTGGGTTCACAATTTCAGAATAACCTGAGCAAATACCTTTCTTTGGGTATTTCCATTCCAATTTTTAACCGCTTGAGTGTGAGCTCCGACATACAGCGATCTAAGATCTCTCTACAGCAAGCTGAAATAAATGCTATTGAGGAGCGCAATACCCTCAGACAAACAATAGAAAGCGCATATAATAATGCGTTAGCTGCATCCAAGACATATGCTGCATCTGAGAGAAGGGTAGAAGCTCTTGAAGAAACTTTTCGTTCTGTTGAAAATCAATATAACTTAGGGGCTGCAAATTTTACTGATTATCAGTTAGCATCGAATAACCTGTACCAGGCCAAGTCTGATCTGATAAGAGCAAAATTTGACTTTGTGTTTAAGAAAAAACTCGTTGATTTCTATCAGGGCAAACCCCTTGATCTTTAAGCATGGCAAAAAAGAAAAAGTCTCGCAATAAATTACTGTACATCCTTCTTGGTATTGTTGCTGTCCTGGTGATTGTGGCCATTGTTGGTAAATCACAAGGGTGGATAGGTCAAAAGAAAGCAGTTGAAGTAGAATCTGATCTTGTCAAACGTGCGAGGATCGTGGAAAAAGTCAGCGCTTCCGGAGCTGTACAGCCCGTGATCGAGGTAAAGATCAGTCCGGAGGTATCCGGAGAGATCATTGAGCTGAAAGTAGAGGAAGGTGATAGCGTAGCAAAAGGTGACTTCCTGCTGAAAATCCGACCTGATAACTTCATTTCGGCCTATGAGCGGTCCAGAGCTACATTAAATCAGCAGAAGGCAAATTTTGAAAGTGCCAAGGCATCTCTTGAGCGGGCAAAAGCAACGTTTACAAGGCAGGAATTGGAATACAATCGCCAGAAGAAACTTTATGATGAAAAGGTGACTTCCAAATCAGATTTCGAGTTGGCTGAAGCCAATTACAACGTGGCCAAACAGGACCTCGAGTCTGCCAAACAGCAGGTTGTGGCCAGTCAGTACATTGTAGAGAGTTCGCTTGCTACGGTGGAGGATGCCGCAGAAAATTTGAGATTGACGGAGATCGTAGCACCAATGAACGGTATTGTTTCCAAGCTTGCGGTTGAGTTGGGTGAGACGGTAGTAGGAACATCCCAGATGCAGGGTACTGAAATGCTCCGGATTGCCGACCTCAATAATATGGAGGTCAGGGTCAATGTAAATGAGAATGATATCATCCGCATTTCGGTAGGAGATACCTCAATTATTGATGTGGATTCCTATTCATATATGGAAAAGAAATTCAAAGGGGTGGTTACTCAGATCGCCAACACTGCCAATGAAAAAGCATCAGCGGATGCAGTTACGGAGTTTGAGGTCAGGATCAAAATTTTAAATAGCTCTTACCAGGATCTCGTGAGTGATGGAATGAGGTATCCTTTCAGGCCTGGCATGACGGCCAGTGTGGAGATTTTAACCGAAACAAAAAATAACGTATTGTCTGTTCCACTGGCTTCTGTAACCACTAGAAAAGCCGAATCTGATAGTACCGGTATTGATGAAGGGCAGAATGATGAAAGTGTAGGTTTAGCCAATCAGGAGGTGGACGAGGTGGTTTTCAAACTGGTTGAAGGTAAGGCTGTTAAAGCCATTGTGGAAACCGGCATTTCTGATTATCAACGCATTGAAATCATCAAAGGGCTGGAAGACGGCGATGAGATCATTAAAGGGCCTTTCCTGGCTGTTTCGAAGCGCCTTAATGATGGTGATCTTGTAGAAGTGACCAACAAGAAGGAGGGCAATGGTAAAGGGGCTTCAGCTAAAAAGGAGTAACCCCAAAACGGTCTTTCAATGCAAGGTATAATGGTCTGATGGGTAATCCCATTACATTAAAATACGACCCTTCTATTTTACGAATTTTCGTCAAACCAATCCAGTCCTGGATACCATAGGCACCTGCCTTATCATATGGCTTACAGGTTTCTATGTAGTATTTGATTTCGGCTTCTGACAAGAGATCAAAAAATACCTGAGTGGTATCATGGAACGTAAATTGTTGGTCCCTTTCAGAGATACAAACCCCTGAAATGACCTGATGGGATGCACCTGAAAGCTTCTTTAGCATTTTCGTTGCATCCGCATAATCAGCTGGCTTTCCCAGAATGGTATCGTCCATGACCACGATCGTATCGGATGTGATCAGGATCTCATCCGCAAACTGATGTCGGTAAAAATTGTTTTTCTCCTGTGCCAGGTGCTCAGCTACCTGTTGTGGTGTCAGGTTGTCCGCAAATGTCTCATCAAAATCTGTGTTAATCGCCTCAAATTGATACCCGGCTTCTGATAAGAGCTGCCTTCGCCTGGGACTATTGGAGGCCAGTATGATTTTTTTCATCTATACACCCTCCTGAGTTTCCATTTACTGGTGATGTTGGGCGAATCAACGGGTTTGTGATTTTGTTCCAGGTAAAGTTTTCCACCAACCAATGCGGCAATTTCCATGATTTCTTTAGGGATAGTCTTTTGCAGGTCTTCCGGTTTGAAATGCTCTTCCATGAATTTTGTGGTAAAAGAGCCATCCTGAAAAGCCGGATGTTGAATAACATAGGCTCCCAGATCCAGGGAATTTTTCACTCCAACTATTTTATAATCCTTGATAGCTCTTAGCATCCGGCTGATGGCTTCTTTTCGATCTTTGCCATGAGTGATCAGCTTGGAGATCATGGGATCATAATGGATTGGGATCTCCATACCTTCTTCGAAACCGTCATCGAGTCGTACACCCGGCCCGGCAGGTGTTTCATATACTTTAAGCTCTCCTACATCAGGGAGAAAGTTGTTTTCTGGATCTTCGGCATACACCCTTATTTCCAGGCTATGTCCATTGATAGAGACGTCTTCCTGTTTCACGGAAAGGGATTTTCCCTCTGCGATATGGATTTGTTCTTTCACAAGGTCAAGTCCCGTGATCATCTCTGTGACCGGATGCTCAACCTGCAAGCGGGTGTTCATTTCGAGGAAGTAAAAATTCTTTTTATCATCCATTACAAATTCTACCGTTCCCGCTCCATAATATCCGCACGATCTTGCTACATTGATTGCTGCCTGACCGATTTCATTTCTTTTTTCTTCGTCTACTGATACGGAGGGTGCTTCTTCAATCACCTTTTGATGCCTCCGCTGAATGGTGCATTCTCTTTCAAACAGATGAATAATATTGCCCTTTTGATCCCCCAGGATTTGAACCTCAATATGTTTAGGGGAAGTGATAAATTTCTCGATGAAGACGGCCTCATTGCTAAAAGCATTTTTAGCTTCACTCATAGCCCTTTTCATTTCTTCCTCCAGGTCTTTTTCTTTCCACACGATCCGCATTCCTTTTCCGCCACCGCCGGCTCTTGCCTTAATCAGTATGGGGTAGCCTATCTTTTTGGAAATTTCTTTTGCCACTTTCACATCCTTAATGGCTTCATCCATGCCGGGTACCAGTGGTACATCGTACTTCTTCACAGCTTGCTTGGCTGTCAGTTTATCACCCATTATTTCAATGGACTTGGAGGAAGGACCAATAAAAATCAGTCCTGATTTCTCTGCCAGTTTAGCAAAATCTGCATTTTCGGAAAGAAAACCATAGCCTGGGTGTATGGCATCAGCCTTTGTTTCCTTACAGGCTGCAATGATTTTAGCCTGGTCAAGGTAGGACTGTGAGGAGGGAGGAGGTCCGATACACACACTTTCGTCAGCATATTTTACATGTGGGGAATACCGATCAGCTTCACTGAATACAGCCACCGTCCTGATGCCCATGTCTTTGGCGGTTTTCATGATCCTGAGGGCGATTTCACCACGATTAGCAATAAGTATCTTTTTGATTTTGGTCATGGGCTCTTGTAGTTAGATGCCTAAATTTAATGAGGGCTCCGGGCATTTGACACTTGATTAAGAAATTTTTGGTTTGTGCAGATTTTAATAAGTGTTAGTTTTGCGTTGCGGATTTGGTAAGGAATTATTAACAATCTTTTATGGATTTATTTGAAAAATTACAGGCCAACAGGGGCCCATTAGGTAGCATTTCGCATATAGATGATAACTACTATATGTTTCCGATGCTCGAGGGTGAAATTGCTCCACGGATGCAATTCAAAGGAAAAACTGTTCTTACCTGGAGCCTGAACAACTACTTAGGTCTGGCCAATCATCCTGAAGTGAGGAAGACGGACGCAGAAGCGGCAACAAAATACGGTCTTGGCTATCCAATGGGTGCCAGAATGATGACTGGAAACACAAAGTACCATCATCAGTTGGAAACTGAGCTGGCAGAGTTTGTAGGAAAACCTGCTGGATTACTCCTGAATTACGGATATCAGGGTGTGCTTTCCATCATTGATGCGGTTGTAGGAAGAAAAGACGTAATCGTTTATGATGCTGAATGTCATGCCTGTATCATTGATGGGGTGAGACTTCACATGGGTAAACGTTTTGTTTATCCACACAACGATATCAATAACCTGGAAGTACAGCTCAAGCGTGCTGAGAAAATCACCAAGGAGACCGGAGGAGGAATTTTGGTGATCACAGAGGGTGTTTTCGGAATGTCCGGAAATACCGGTGACCTGAAAGGTATTGTGGCCCTTAAGAAGAAGTATGATTTCCGACTCTTCGTTGATGATGCTCATGGATTCGGAACGATGGGAGAGAAAGGTGGTGGAACTGCCCAGCACTATGGTGTTACCGACGCAGTTGACCTTTATTTTGCCACTTTTGCAAAGTCTATGGCAAGTATCGGTGGATTCCTGGCCAGTGATCCGAAAGTACTGGATGTACTGAAGTATAACCTGAGATCTCAGATTTTTGCTAAATCATTACCCCTTGCGATCGTTTTGGGTAACCTGAAGCGGCTGGAATTGATCAAAAAGCATCCTGAGTTTAAGGAAAACCTTTGGAAGGTGGTGAATGCCTTGCAATCTGGATTGAAAGAAATGGGTCTTAATATAGGAACCACAAAGTCTCCTGTGACTCCTGTAGTATTGAGTGGAGATCCTTATGAGGCTGCAAACCTGATGAAAGACCTCAGATCAAACTATAATATTTTCTGCTCGGCTGTAGCCTACCCGGTAGTGCCGAAAGGAACAATTATTGTGAGAATTATCCCAACTGCAGTACATACTTTGGAAGATGTGAAACAAACATTGAAAGTATTTGAAACTATTAAAGAAAAACTACATGACGGAGTCTATCTAAAAGAGGGAGAAAAAGGAGCTACTTTATTAGAAACATAGCTTTTTTCGCTGTTTTAGCTTGGATTTTGAACATTTTAGTTAAATTGCTCTATCGAATAATTATCAGTAACCTTAAAGATTTATCAATATGAAAAGATTTGATGAAATAAAAGATTTATTAATGTCATTAGAAGGAGATTTCCAAAAATTTTATGATAAAGGAAATTCTGCAGCAGGAACCCGCGTAAGAAAAGGAATGCAGGATGTCAAAAATCTTGCACAAGAGATCAGAATTGAAGTTCAGGACATTAAGAATAAATAATTAACGTCTATCTAATAAAAAAGGGGCTTGAGCCCCTTTTTTTATGCGTTTTTCTTAAACTTTTCAAATAATTCCCTGGATCCACTCACCAATGGAAGCCTGACATGGTGATCGATAATACCATAGGCTTTCATTCCTACCTTGAGAGATACAGGATTACCCTCCAGGCTTACCAACTCATAGGAAGAAATCAGCTTCTGGTTCAGCTTCATTCCTTCAGAGGTTTTTCCGGAGAGAGATACCCGGACCATTTCAGAAAATTCAAGAGGCAAAAGGTTAGCGATAACGGAGATCACACCGTGTGCTCCCAGTGATATCATAGGAAAGGTGAGCGCATCGTCACCTGAAATGAGCATAAAGTCCTCAACCGTATTTGCAACGATTTTCGCACACTGATTCAAGTCTCCACTGGCTTCTTTGATCCCGATGATATTTTGATGTTTGGAGAGCTCGATGGTTGTTTCTGCTGTCATGTTGCTACCAGTCCTTGAAGGGACATTGTAGAGCAGGACAGGGAACTTACTTGCGTCTGCAAACCGCTGATAATGAGCTACAATGCCTTTTTGAGATGGCTTGTTGTAGTGTGGGCTGGACGTGAGAATGGCATCAATAGGATAGTCGCTCAATGCTTTTACTTCCCTTTCCATTGCCATGGTATTGTTGCCTCCCAGACCCATTACCAGAGGTAATTTTTTATCATTGTTTGCAATGACAAATTCCAGGATTTTGAGCTTTTCTTCCCACTCTATAGTGGCTGCTTCACCTGTGCTGCCCAGCACCACCAAGTACTCCACTTTTCCAGCAGCCACATGGCTTAGGACTTTTTTAAGTCCTTGAAAATCAATCGTTAAATCTTCATTAAACGGAGTGACGAGTGCCACTCCTGTACCTTTCAGTTTTTCCTGTAACATTTTATATCTTTTTGAGATATCTGAGAATCTCCCCACTGACAAATTTATCGCTATCACCCACCTGTACCATCATCTCATAATAATGTTTTCGTTCAGGCTGCATCACCCCGATTCGTGCCGGGGCGTTGGTCAAAGAGCTCACATAATCGAGTAAATAGTGACCAGACTCATCAAAGCAAAGTAAGAAATCAAAGTCCTGTTTGAGAAAATGATCCAGTTCGGGTGATTTGATTTGACCAATTGCATTGATTTGTGAAGATTTGAACCATGGTGACATCTGGTGCCCTTTGGGCTTTCTCAGAAAATAGATCTTGCTGACTTTCTTACCATCATTTTTGAGATCTTCAATGACTTTGTTGATGCTCTCTTCATTTTCAAAGTCTTCCTGTATGATCAACCCAATATGTTTGGATTGATTGAATTCAATCCAGGATTTAATCTTCCGGTTTTTCTCATTTCTGGTCGTACGGTATGCTATGATTAGCTTTTTAATCATCGGTTGATCAATTCATTAAATTCCTTTTCGGAAAGTATGGTTACTCCATTTTTTTCTGCTTTTTCCCTTTTTGCTGGTCCCATATTTTCTCCCGCAACCAGATAATCTGTGTTACCCGAAACACTGCTGCTTACTTTGCCACCGAGGTTTTTGATGAGCTTTTTCAGGTCCTCCCTGTCAATCGTCTCGAAAACACCAGAAATGACAAATGATTTACCTGCTAAAGTATCATTTTGCTCCGTGGCATCCTCAATATTTGTTTCAAAGTTTAGCCCTGCCTCCTTTAATTTCTCAACAATCTGATTGTTTTCCGGATCACTGAAGTAGCTGACCACACTTTCTGCGATTCGATCACCTATTTCATGCACGGCGATGATTTCGTCAAAGGATGCATGTTGTAGTCTCTCGATTGTTTTGAAATGGTCAACAAGCTTTTCCGCTACGGTCTTTNCCACATACCGGATTCCTAAGCCGAAGAGTACATTGTCGAAAGGTATGCTTTTAGACTTTTCCAGTGCGTCAATGATGTTTTTGGCAGTCTTTTCTTTGATTGAACGAACTTTGGTATCCCCTGTGACCGGATCCACCTCCTCAAATTTCAACTCATTAAGGTCTTCAAAAGTAAGCGAATAGAGGTCTCCAATATTTCTTATCAGCCCTTTGTTATAAAGTCCTCTGATGGTATTGGGTCCAAGGTTGCTGATGTCCATGGCATTCCTTGAAATAAAATGCTCTATCCTGCCCCTGACCTGGGGAGGGCAACCGGCAAAGTTTGGACAATAATGCACAGCCTCTCCTTCCTTTCGTTCAAGTGGAGTATCACATTCAGGGCAACGATCTATGTAGTTGAATTTTTCAGTACCTGATCGCTTATCCATCATCACTCCTGTGATCTTTGGAATGATCTCACCACCTTTTTCTACTGACACGTAATCTCCAATACGGATATCAAGGCGCTCAATTTCATTTGCATTGTGAAGTGAAGCCCGTTTTACAGTGGTCCCGGCAAGAAGGACAGGTTCCAGCTCTGCAACAGGTGTGATGGCACCAGTACGGCCTACCTGATATGTGATACCGTTTAACCGGGTGACAGCTCCTTCTGCTTTGTATTTATAGGCTATTGCCCACCTGGGGCTTTTGGCTGTAAAACCAAGCTCTTTCTGCTGGTCAGAATTGTTGACTTTGAGTACTACACCGTCTGTCTCTACGGGTAAATCATGCCTTTTTTGTTCCCATTCACTGATATAATCAAAAACTTCCTCAATGTTTTTACATTTTCGGTAGGTAGGAGAGACATTAAATTGTAACCTCTCCAGTAATTGGATGGCATCAGAATGTGTCCTGGGCTCCAGGTCATCACCAAGCAGGGAGTATAGAAAGCAATCCAGATTTCTGCTGGCTACGATGGATGAATCTTGCATTTTAAGGGTACCGCTGGTGGTATTTCGCGGATTTGCCAATAAAGCTTCACCAGCTTCAGCACGGGATTTATTCAGTTCTTCAAATACTTTTTTGGGCATAAAGACCTCGCCACGTACTTCAAACATAGGAGGGCAATTGTCAACAGTGATTTTAAGTGGAATTGACCTAATGGTTTTTACATTGTTTGTTACATCATCTCCTTTTTCGCCATCACCACGCGTCACTGCCTGCTTGAGTATGCCATTTTCATAAAGCAGACTAATGGCTACACCATCAAACTTAAGTTCACAGAAATACTCATAGTCACTGCTTCCAAGACCTTTTGCAACCCTAGCATCAAATTCCTCCAATTCTTCTCTGGAATAGGTATTGCCCAAAGACAGCATGGGGTATTTGTGGTAAACCGTATTAAATGTCTTGGTGATTGTACCACCAACACGCTGGGTAGGGGAGTCTTCTCTCTTCAGGTCAGGGTGAGCTTTCTCAAGTTCTTCCAGCTCTTTGAGCATCTGGTCAAATTCATAGTCAGATACTTCTGAAGTGCTTTCCTGGTAATAGAGATAGTTTAACCTGTTGAGACGGTCGGTGAGTTCGTTTATTCTGTCTGTTACTTCAGGTGATGGCATTGAATTGGGTTGTTCTCACAAAACTAATAACTCCCAAAATATGAACAGCATCTTATATGCATTGAAAAGTCACATTAGACAGATTGAAATGAAAAAGCTGGCATCTTCAAAATAAATGTTTATACCTTTGCAATAATCAGCCTGTCTTTCATGTTTCTTATTTACTAGTCGGTCGCCGCATTTTAGGGTTTCTAAAATGTGAATAATTCAATATTTAATATTATTATTCTGTGGCGAGATATATACTAGCAGCATTATTTTCTGTACATTGTTTCATTGAGCTCTTTGGTCAGTGTAGTGCGTTGAGGCAACAACGCAATCTGAGTTTCAATACCGATAAGGACTGTGCGCCTGTTACGGTAACCGATTTCACGATCACTTATTTTTTCAACGTTCCTCAGGATCCCAACCAGATTTCAATAAGGTTTGCGTGGAATGACCCAGTGAATAATATCGATATCTACGGCCTGGGGGATCCACAGTTTTCAGTGGGTGGTGGCGATATGGAATTTACTGCGGCTGGCACATTCGTGTACCCGGAGAATGAGGACTGTCTGTTTGAACCAACCGCTCATATTTTGGTGAATGGCGTGGCTTGCGAGACATCTGAGCAAATACAACTGGTTTCTTCATGGTCTAATGACAATTCCTTCGGCGGTGATCTGATGATAAACCCGGATCCCTACAGTGTTTGTTTCAACAATCCGGTTGTCAATGCGGTATTGGATGACAACTCGACATTCAACTGTAATATCAATGATGAGCCTGATAATCCTAACAGGTTAGCAAGACACACCCAATTTGTATATGGAACAAATCACAATCCTTCGAATTCTATCCGAAACCTGACACTTGAGAATGGGGGTACCATCAACCTGACGGATGGAGCAGCTAATTTATCATCCACTACTACCCGAAATGGGGTGACTGGGGTGTATTTCGGCCCAATTGTTCAGATCCCTTTTACTGCAGACGGACCCAATATGTCTACATTTCCGATGAATGCACCTGCCGATCCCAATAATGTAGTGGGTAGTGAGTTTGAGATCACCTTATATAACTGGAATACCTGTAATCCATATAATGGTGATCCATTGAATCCAAATTATGATGAAGCGGTATCCACTACCGGATATATAAGGATTGTTGCCCTACCAAATCCTGATTTTCAAACCAGGGTGAATGATGCCAGTGGTAATATCCAGACCATTTTTTGTATTGGTGAGCCCATTTATTTTGAGAATCTAACTGCTGGAGCCAACAATTATCGATGGGAATTTTATGCTGATGCAACAGATACCAATTTAGTTTCATCCAGCACAGCAAATAGCCCGACGTTTACCTATAATGTATTCGGAGATAAATTGATCCGCTTGATTGCAGAAGACCCTAANGCACAAGGTTCATGCGAAGTAATTGTGGAGAAGATTATCAGTCTGTCACCTTCAACCACTGCGGCAATTGAGCTGTATGAGCCAACATTTACTTCTCAGATTGAACCCAGGTTTTGTCAGTCAGATGGCTCAGATGTTTTTACTGTTGGCTTTAGGGATGCAACAACCAACATAGAACCAAACTCGGAGTGGAGATGGGAATTTTATGATGAGACTGGAGCCTTTGTTGAAAGTCTTCCGGCAGCTGGATTTGGTCCACAGACTACTGATTTCACGCGAACTTATAGCAATCCGGGAGAGTATCTGGTGCGACTGACAGCCAGAAACAATGCTTCTAATTGCCAGACAGTAGACGAAAAGACCATCATTGTTTACGATAGCCCTGAGGCCAATTTTACCACCAATGAAGTCTGTGAAGGCGATCGGACAAGGTTCAGTGAGATAGCAGATGAATTATCTGGTATTGTTCCCAGAATAAATAGAGATTATATCGACTCGTGGCAATGGGACTTTAGTTATAATGGGACATTCAGAACTGAACTGATCAGGACGGATAGTACCGCTTTTGAATGGTTTCTGAGTGGTTCAGATATTGTCACCGGAAATGAACCAGCTGCCTCTATTGCCGGAACCTACCAGGTCGCTCTGCGGGTAACCACAACCAATGGACTGTGTTCTGATATAGTCGTTAGGGACGTTGTCATACAACCTGCTCCAACTCCTGTTATAGACAGTGATTTTACGAATCCGGTATGTGCCCAGGACTCATTGCTGATCTATAACAATTCGGATTTATTCGGCGGGACAAACTATTATCTGACGGTCTCTGATGGAATTACCAAAGACTCTGTGCTGTTTAATCGACCTGACAGTACGCTTGTATTCTCCAATAATTCTGGAGTTGAAAAAACGTATGCTGTATTGCTCTATGGGTTTTCAAACCTTGGATGTGTAGCTGTTTCGGATACCCTTGAGGTAATAGTCTTACCTACTTTCCCATCTGCATTCTCCGATCTCAATTATGATCCGCTCAGTAGAAATTGCTCGATATGGTCAAGCACCGTTGTGGTGAGCAATGCCACCCAATCTCTTGATCCTGACTCGTATATCTGGACTATTTCCTCTCAGGGGGATGCATTACCAGGCTATCCGGTGACCAAAAATGCCGGAGACGCGTCATTTCATTCGCTGGATTATAACATTGAAAACAGCACAGGATCCAACCAGGTCTATCAAATAAACCTGGAAGTGATAAAGGCAGGTATTTGTGTGGAAAGCAGTCAAATGAACGTAGTGATCAACCCTGTGCCTTCGTCCGAATTTGAAATAAGTGAGCGTGACTCCTGTTCCTACAAGGTTTTTGAATTAGAGGCTGTTCAGAAGGGATTGACCTATCAATGGAGTTTTGATCCTGCCCCAGTTCAATGGGTGAATGATGGTGATGTTCAGCAATTGATGTATTACAGACCTTCTTTCGGGAGTGCTGATCTTAATACCCAATTTAGCTTGACTACGGAGAATCTTGTGAATTGCCAGAGTGAGGAGAATATCCTCAATGAAATAGTTGAAGCCAGTGATGATGATATTGTGGTTGATTTTGATCTTGATCCGGATACCCTGACTCTGCCGGACAACAACATTGTGAATATCAGCAACAATAGCAATTCAGGGTCAGGATGGGTATATCAGTGGGATTTTGGCGATGGAAGTACTCAAAATGTGAGAGATCCGTTGACGCATCAATATAATGCTACAGGCAGCTACCAGGTGACCTTAACGATTAGCAATGCTTATTGTAGTGAAAGCCTGACTCGTTCTGTGATTGTGAACCCATCTGACCCGATTGTGGATTTTACTGCTGATCCAAGATTGGGATGCAGACCCTTAGTGGTTGATTTCAACGACCTCTCAATAAACACAGATAAGAATACCTATCTATGGGATTTTGGTGATGGGATTACTTCTAATGAAGTAAGTCCGTTGCATACTTACAGCAAGGCAGGTACTTATACGGTGACGCTCTATGCCGAAAATACTACTGGAGGGTCAGATACCGAAACCAAAGAGTTTTATATAGAAGTATTGCCTACACCAATAGCGGATTTTATTGCTAATCCGACAACTGTTCTTATTCCTGATCAGGAGGTTTTTTTCAGAAACCTATCGGTTAATGCTGATCGCTATGAATGGGACTTTGGAGATGGCAGCTCATCCATAGATGTTAATCCGATACACACTTACGATGAGGAGGGTAAATACAATGTGTCTTTGATAGCTCAAAATACCCTTGGATGTGCCGATACACTTGCTTATGAAGGGTTGATAGCAGCTACTAGAGGTGGTACTGTGAAAGTGCCGAATGCTTTTTCACCCAGTCCGGACGTATCTGAAAGCGGTGGAAATAACAACTCTATAAACGATATATTTCTTCCTCGTGTTGAGGGTGCCACTGACTTCAAGATGCTCATATACAACAAATGGGGAGAGTTGCTTTTCGAATCTGGTAATCAGCAGACTGGATGGAATGGGTACTACAAAGGAAAGCTAATGCCAACGGATGTGTATGTGTACCGGTTGGAGATCATATTTAGTGATGGGCGTGAGGCAGTGAGAATAGGAGATGTAACATTAGTCAGATAGATTGTGAAATATATTTTATTAACCAGCTTAATTATTATTTCTGTAGTCAAGGCTAATGGCCAGGACATACAATACTCTCAATATTATGCCAATCCACTTTACCTGAATCCGGCATTTAGCGGGTCTACCACTATGCATCGGCTGGTGGTAAATCATCGACTTCAATGGCCGAACCTCCCGAAAGCCTTTGCTAACTATTCTGCTTCCTATGACTACAACGCCACAGGGTTGAATAGTGGGTTTGGTTTGTTGATCAATTCCGATGTTGCGGGCTCCGCTTCTCTCAGGTCTAATCTTGTCTCCCTTAATTATGCATACAATATTCAGCTTCAGGATAAATGGGTGATTAAACCTGCTATGGCTTTTGGGTGGGTAAACAGGACCATAGATTATGAAAAACTCGTTTTTGGAGATCAGATAGACTTTGGGATGGATGGGGCACCTACTCAGGATCCGGCGGTCACTGCCATCAGGGGAAATTCCTATATCGACATTGCTACAGGTTTTCTAGCATACAGTCAGAATTTTTGGTTTGGGTTTTCTGTATTCCATGTAAATGAGCCCAATAATTCATTGATTAATGGCCAAAGTACAGTTCCAATGAAGTATAGTATTCATTCAGGAACCAGATTTGAGTTGGGAAATAAAGCTTTTAAAAGCATCAGAAAAGTCAGCCTGGCTCCTGGTTTTATTTACAAGCGGCAAGGGGACAACCAACAGATGGACCTGGGTACTTCTGTTTATTTGGAGCCTATCCTATTTGGACTTTGGTACAGGGGTGTTCCTTTCACTAAAAACGTGGCTGGATTTCTCAACCAGGACGCAATTATATTTGTTGTGGGGGTGGAATTCAAGCAACTTCAGTTTGGGTATAGTTTCGATGCCAATATATCCAGTTTAGGGCCTGAAACCGGCGGTGCTCATGAATTTTCCCTCCAATATAATTTTGAAACTGTCTCAAATCCTCATAAGGTGAGCCGGAGAAAAAAATTCCTGCCTTGCCCTGCATTCTTCAAGTAAGTAAGGTCTATTTGACCGATTGTTATAATTTTGAGCAATGGTCAAAACAGCCGATTTTCGGGAAAGGATAGCTAAGCAAGAAGCGCTTAGGGTGGTGAGTGAGATTGCTCAATCTGCTGATATTCAGACATATATTGTTGGAGGGTATGTTCGGGATCTCTTGTTGAGACGCCCCTCGAAGGACATAGATTTTGTGTGTGTGGGGAGTGGGATTGCCCTGGCTCAGCTAGTGCATAGAGCACTTGGTGATAAGTCGAAGTTGGCTGTTTATAAAAACTTCGGTACGGCATCTATCCATTATGAGGATTATATTTTGGAGTTTGTGGGTGCTCGTAAGGAATCCTATCGATCTGATTCGAGGAAGCCTATAGTGGAAGATGGTACGCTGGAGGATGATCAGAGGAGAAGGGACTTCACGATCAATGCCATGTCAATCGGGCTCAATAAATCTGATTTAGGGCAGCTTATTGACCCCTTTAATGGACAAGAAGATCTTGAAAGACAGATTATTCGTACTCCGCTCGATCCCAATGAGACATTTAATGATGATCCCTTGAGGATCATGCGTGCCATCCGGTTTGCCAGTCAGTTGGTGTTTGATATTGAGCCGGACACCTTTCAGGCTATCATGGATTATAAGGATCGCCTTGAGATCATTTCCATGGAGCGTATCAGTGATGAGCTGAATAAGATCATTTTGTCACCAAAACCTTCTTACGGGTTCAACTTATTATTCCATTCGGGCATATTGAAAATTATTTTCCCGGAGATGGTTGCCTTGCAAGGAGTCAAGATCATTGATGGTCAGGGACATAAAGACAATTTCTACCATACCCTTGGAGTATTGGATAATATCAGCCTCAACACAGATGACCTGTGGCTTAGGTGGGCAGCTATCCTTCACGACATTGCCAAGCCAGCCACACAACGATATTCCAAAGCTTCAGGATGGACCTTTCATGGTCACGAAGACCTTGGCGCCAAATGGATTCCTGGGATTTTTAAGCGACTTAAGTTGCCTTTGAATGAAAAGATGAAATATGTACAGAAGCTTGTGCGTTTACATCTAAGACCCATTGCCCTGGTAAATGAAGTGGTTACTGATTCAGCCATTCGGAGACTTCTGTTTGAAGCCGGTGATGATATTGATGACCTGATGACGCTTTGCAAAGCTGATATCACATCCAAGAATAAGGAAAAGGTAAAACGATACCGAAATAATTTTGGTGATGTAGAGCAGAAGATCAAAGATGTGGAGGCAAGGGATCACATCCGGAATTTTAATCCACCTATTTCCGGAGAGGAGATTATCAAGACTTTTGACTTAGAACCTTCCCGGGTAGTGGGAGATATAAAAGCTGAAATTAAAGAAGCGATTTTGGAAGGAAGAATAAAAAATGATCACGCCGAAGCCTATAATCTGATGATTGAAATCGGGAAATCAAAAGGACTTGAGATAAAAGAAAACTAATGCCTATTTTTGCACCCTTAAAAATAAAATCAATGAAAATTATTCTAAGCAGTCTTTTACTTGTTGTGATGTTTTGTGCTTCGGCACAGGAGCAGAAACCTGTAGCCCAGGATTCAGTGCCGTTTGAAGTAAGAAAGCAAGCTGTTCTCTATAACCTGGCAAGAAAATACAATGATGTGGAAATGCAAAAGCAGGCACTTTACAACCTGTATGTTTTTAACCCAAATGCTGCATTTCTAGATTCTTTGGCCATCCTTTACTTCGATCAGCAAGAGTATGTTTCTGCAGGACTTGTAGCTCAGGATGCAGTCACAATCAATCCTGATGACATGCTGGCAACAGAAATAGCCGCTCTAAGCTTCGACAACATAGGAGTGAGTGCAAAAGCCATTGACTTTTACGAGAAGTTATATGTTTTCAATGAAGAGCTTGGGACACTTTACCGGATCATGTTCCTGCAGTACAATCTGAAGCGATATGAGGAAGGAATGACCAATGCCGACATCATCATAGAACATCCCAAAGCCAAGACGACGAATTTATATTTCCCCGTGGATGATAACCAAAACCAGTTGATCAACCTTGAGGTAGCTGCTTACCGTATGAAAGGGATGATAGAGCAGGCCAGGGGTAATAAAGGTCTTGCTGCACAGCACTTTAATAAGGCTTTGGAATTGGCTCCCGCTTTTGCTTTACTAAAAAGACAGATAGAAGAACTGAACAAAGCAGAGTAAGTCTTTCTTACTCTTCTGCCTTCATTTTTAACCTGGAAAGCCAGGTGAGGAGTGTATTGTGAAGCTTTTGATGGCCAAAGAAAAAAGCAGATAATCCCTGGATGGATTCTTCTGCTGAAACGATGGTTTGATCTCCAGCTCGTTCCAGTTTCCACACATTGACTGCTTTGAATAATTGTGATTTGCTGGTCCACGAAAGCGTGTAAGGAGGATCCACCTTTTGAAAGGTCGACCTGATAGATTGACCTTTTATTTGCAACTTAAAAGGCTCTTCACTTTCTGTAGTAGTGAATTTATCTACCTTAATGTCGTGATTCCACTCAGGCCACTGTTGCACATTCACCATCAGTTCCCACACACGCTCGATAGGGCAGTTGATGATAATCGACTGGCGGTCTGTGATATGGGCGTCCTTATTGATTTTACCTTCTTTGGCTAAGGGGTTCAGGAATTTCATTGGTGAGCGTGTATATTAGTGATCGATGGTAAACATACGATATTACTATTTTTTTATAAATTAAAAGCAAGCATTTTTCGTCATCCAAAAAAGAGTTTGTCAAAGTTTGAGAATCGTATTGATCAGTCGACTAACTTACCGCTATACAAAAGCCATGTATTACAATTATTCTCGTATTAGTTTCCTAGTAATATTTTCCTTCGCATCATTTCTGGTTAATGCCCAGGAAGAGTTGGATACGATCAATACCCAGATATTTGAGGTTATCGAGAATGACTCTCTTCAGGCGGAGCAGGTAAATGTAGTGACCGAGCTACTGAAGAAAGCCGACTCCATTAGAATAGCTGATTCTCTGGCACGGGTTGAGATGCTTCGGCAGCTAGAACGCCTGAAAACCACCGATAACCTTCAGAAATTAGATCTGCTCAACCAGATCAAAGAAATAGAAGAAGCTGATAGCCTTCGTAAAGCTGTTCGGGTAGCACGCATTGACTCTCTTAAATCTGTCACGCAGGGGTTTCCGGTTGCACCGTTCAAAGACACTCTTTTCTATATATATAACAAGCTTGGTCCGTTTTCTGCCAGAGACAGAGCTACGAACATAACCAGCAAAATCAAATCCCTGCCAAATGCGTCAGAGGAGATCCCTGAGCTTATTATAAGGTTACAAGAGGAGACTGCAGACGTGATATTCGGAGATGTGATTATTTTATCTGTAACCAATGATGATGCGTTATGGATAGGAACCACACGAAATGAGTTAGCTCAAGTATATAAAAATGCCATTGAATCGAGCATACAGGATTTTTATGATGACAATACACTCAAGAAGATCCTGATTCGCATTGGTACAGTCATGCTCGTGGTGACGATCCTGTTCATTATTATTTTTTACATCAACAGGATCTTCAGGTTTATCAAGCAACAGATTTACGCTCAAAAAGGGAAGGGTATCCAGGGTTTGAAACTCAAGAACTATGAGTTCTTAACTGCACATCGACTGATCCAATTGATTTTTGGAGCACTCAACTTCCTGAAAGTTGTCGTGATTATAGTAGCATTCTACTTTTCCTTGACGCTACTTTTTGGGATTTTTCCTGGTACAAAGAACATTGCTGACCAGCTGCTGAATTACTTCTTTACTCCACTCAGGGACATTTTAGATAGTATCATTGCATTCCTGCCAAACCTCTTTACCATTGGCATCATCTATCTGATAATTCACTACCTGATCAAGTTTGTTCGTTTTTTGGCCATTGAAGTCGAGCGGGGTGAGTTGGTCATTGGTGGATTTTATGCTGAATGGGCCCGACCTACTTATAACATTGTCAGGTTCCTGCTTTATGCCTTTATGTTTGTGCTCATTTACAATTATCTGCCGGGTTCACAGTCTGTTGTATTTAAAGGAGTAACTATTTTCATAGGGTTAGTGATTTCTTTAGGCTCCATGTCTGCAGTCTCCAACATTATTGCAGGTTTGGTCATCACTTATATGAGACCTTTTAAGATTGGTGATAAAGTGAAAATCGGTGATATAACCGGTGAGGTTATCGAAAAGACTTTATTGATGACCAGATTGCGGTCCGATAAAAATGAAGATATCACAGTACCCAACTCATCGGTACTGTCTGGCTACACAGTTAATTTTTCTACTGGTTCGAAGGATGCCGGGATTATCGTGTACACTACTATATCGATTGGATATGGGATTCCGTGGGAAAAAGTGCACAAGCTGCTGATTGAAGCTGCAAAGGAGACTAAATTGATCATGGAGAATAAAAAGCCTTTTGTATTGCAAACAAGTCTGGATGATTTTCATGTTAGTTACCAGATCAATGCATACACAAAACAGGCCAACAAGGTAGAAGAAATAAAGTCTGAACTTCATCAAAAGATCCAGGATAAATTTCGAGCTGCAGGTATCGAAATCAATAGTCCCCATATTCAAAAAGAAACAGGAAGGAGATAGCAGTAATATGTTGCCAGGTAATGAGAATTAATTAAGTACCGACTTCTCTGAATCTTCATCAATATGCTCTTCCTGTGTCTGAGGGTCGCTGGTGAGCTGAGGGGGAGCTTCAGGCTCCGTGTCTTTCCTCTTTTTACCAAATCTTACCAATCCCACAGTCATAAGTAAACTAGTTACAATAATGACGTACAAGATGATGCCCTGGCTAAAAAAAGATGTTTGTATCTCCTGTGGAATGGAGTAAAATAAAAGTAGAGTGATCAATCCTCGAGGTGCAATAAAAGTAGCCAGAACAATGTCTTTTCTGAGGACTAGCTTCAATAGTAGAACCCGAATGGCATAAATGCTCACCAGGATCAATCCGCTAATGGCAGCCACCTTGGTGTCGAATAGAGAACTGATCATTACAGTGAATCCAAAGATCACAAAAAAGAAGGTTCGAATAACGAAAGCACTCTCCATGGTGATCAGGTGGAAAGCTTCATAGATTCTGTCTGTGGCTTCCTTATTGATGAGGTTGTTGAGTTTTCCAGAGAAGAATATCCTGTGGTTACTGAGGATCAGACCAAAAATCAAAATGATGATCAGGCTGGACATATGCATCAGCTTTCCAATGCCAAACAGGAGGATCAACACAGCTATCATTAGGAAAAGCTTGACTTTTGCCTCAAGTTTTTGGAACAGATAGAGCAAAGCATAAGACAGACCTACCGACAACGCAACTGTGAGGAAAAGGCTTACCGTGAAATCCCCAACCGCCAATGCATTATTGGAAGTTTCTACGAGTTGCAATAAAAAATAGAACATCATGATCCCCAGGATATCCGAGAATGTGCTGTCATACACATGAAACTCTCGCTGCTCTTCTTCAAGGTTTTCTACACTTGGAATAACAATAGCGCTACTTAAAATGGAAAGCGGTGTACTAAAAATCAGGGCCTCAACGAAGCTTAGCTGTGGGATAAAAGCCATGATCAGGTATCCAGAAACGAATGCTGTAGCAACCAGCACCGTGATAGCACTCATAAATGCTTTAAAGATCATGCTGACCTTACCACGTTCCAGTTTCAGGTCCAGTGCTGCTTCCAGCACAATCATGATAAGCCCCAGTGTACCAAGTACTTCCAGTAGGCTTATCTCCTCAAAGAGGGCAAGCACGTTGGCATGTTCGTAACCGAAGAGTCCAATGGATTGATGCAGGACAATACCTAATAGGATCAGGAGCAGCACTGAGGGAAAACTTGATTTCCTGCTAACCCAGTTGAAGAAGTATGAAAGAATAATAATTACCGAAGCGGCAATGATGATATAATACTCCATAGTGTGCCCTTGAATTGCTAAATTAACCAAGAGGTACTTAAAATTGTTAAAAGAGTGAGGTAATTGGCTTGATTAAACTTTTATGAAGAGCGTCATATTTTTATTCTCAAAGGCATAAGAACAAATTGCTGAAGAGTTTTCTGCCATCCAAAAACCTCATGAAGTTTGGATTACGAACAAGAGTGACGTTCTAGTTCAGAGAAATCTTATGTTTGACAGCAAACCAAAGGATGTAGGTTTGTGAAAAAGCATTAACCTCATTTTGTTGAGCAAACAGGTGGTTATACAAGATAGAAACATTGAGCTTTGGGTTAATCTGAATTGCCGGACCAATTAATAGACGATTGCTATCAAAGATATTATAGATAATCTCTTTTCCAGAATTGATCAGGATTTCATCTCCGATATTAATAAGCAATTTCTTTTCATTTTTAAAAGTAATTATGGGAATACTGGCCATAAATCGATACCTATAACGAAGGTTGAAGTTTGACTGGGTTCCAAACTCATCCCTGGAGCTAAAAAATCGTTCTTCCAGTCGAAATCTATGTTGTG
>JAHCMM010000200.1 GCA_019192515.1 Cyclobacteriaceae bacterium SS2 | reverse complement strand
ACGAAATAGAAGCAATCCCGATTATCCAGGTCATTTCATTTGACGGACAGCAGACCAAAATGGAAGAAGGAATGATCAAAGCCTCTTCCTCAAAAAAGCAGGTTCAACTTCAGGTAGCCGCCACTGAAAACAAGGAAAACCTGGAACAGGTAAAGCTATTTCACAACAACAAGCTGGTAGCTGTAAACGAAGACCCATCCAGCCTCATCACCTTTGATGTCACGCTTTCCAACGCTCTTGGAAATGAGAATTATCTCTACGTGGTGGGCACATCAAAGAGTGGTATCGAAACGGAAAAGCAGAAGTTGATCATCAATTATTCTGGCGATACCGATTCTCCTCCCAAGTTATATCTGATCACAGTAGGTATCAATGAGTACAAAAACCCCAGGTATAATCTTAACTATGCCATTGCCGACGCAGATGCTTTTTCTACTGCCCTGACAGGTGATCGATCTACTCTGTTTAGTGAAGTGAGACACATTGGTATCCGAAATGGTGACTTCACTAAATCAAAATTGGTGTCGGTCTTTGAAAATGTGATGTCAGAAGCCAATGAACAGGATCTACTTGTGTTTTACTATGCGGGGCATGGCGTGATGTCTAAGGGTATTGATGCCCCGGCTGAATTTTTCCTAGTTCCTCATGATGTCACCCAAATATATGGGCGTGATGAACTGCTTTTTGAAAAAGCTTTGGCCGCATCCGAGCTGAAAGAAATCTCCAAAAATATCAATGCACAAAAGCAGTTATTTATCCTGGATGCCTGTCAGTCAGCTGCTGCTTTGGACGCTATTGCTTCCCGTGGAATACTGGAAGAAAAAGCCATTGCACAGCTTGCCCGAAGTACGGGTACATTCTGGATTACCGCAACTGGTTCTGAGCAATTTGCCACAGAATTTGAAACGATTGGTCACGGTGTCTTTACCTATTCGCTGCTGGAGGGATTGAAAGGTGAGGCCGATGGAGCAAATGGTGATAAGAAAATCACTGTTAGGGAGCTGAGCGCTTACCTGGAAGAGCGTGTACCCGAGCTTGCCGAGAAATATCAGGGCACTCCTCAGTACCCATCAAGCTACAGCTTCGGTAACGACTTCCCCATTGTGATCATCGACTCCAACTAATTCTTTACTTGCCGGAAGAAAAACTGAGATAAACAGCCAGACTCAGCCTGTCACCACCTTCTATTGTTGCAAACTCATCTGTATTAAATTGTTGCTTAACAGGCATTTGGTATTGAGCATTGAAGGTAAATGCTCCGGTAAAAAACTGTATCCCAATAGTCCCCAACCATGAACTACCACCTGTATTGCCCTCCCGAATCTCGTTATTTGAGTGATATCCAGCTTTTTCATAATATGCCCCTACAAACGGCACAAGAGAATATTTGTCACCTTCAACGTAATAGAACAGATTAGCACTTATATTGGCCTGGTTACCAAATCGATACCCATGTTTGTTGGCCGAATTGATCTTATAGGACCCTTCGGCATTTACACCCATTTTTTGATATCTAAGGGTATAATTGGTAGAAACCAAATAATCCAGAGAACCTGATCCCAACTGAAAATTTCTGTTGATTATCTCCTCCTGATCTGTTTTATCGTAATCTCCCAGGGGGAACTTTAACCCCCCACCAATACTCAATGATTGCATAATGGTCTCATCTCCAGTATTCGTAGGATTCAGCAGGTTGTAATAGACCAGCGCCACCGGATCCCCCACCCCATGTGAACGAACATGTTGGTGAGAACCATCCATCACATTATTCAGATAGGGCACCATATACCTTATTTGAATTCGGCTCCCCAGGCTGAACCGTCCAACCAACTCAAAACGCTGGTAAGTGTCTTCTGAATACTCGTCTTCAAAATAATAGTCGTCATTGTCAATGAATGCATCAAAACTGGCCATATTGTATTTAACACCTACAAAATGTGTGTTCTGAACAGGTACAAAGCCAAAATAGAGGCCAGATAGGCTGCATCCGCATACATCACAGGCTATGACCCTTATTCCGATCATAGATAATAGCGTCAACAGTAATAATTTTTTGGTCATTGATTCATGAATTTAGGATCTGAAATAAATGCCTCATCAGTAAGGGTCCTGATAAAGGCGATGATTTGTTGTTTTTCAATTTGGGTTAAAGGGATCCCAACAACCTGTTGGCCATCTTTAAAGAGTGGATCAAGTGTTGGAGAATCTACCATTCCACCACCATAATGGTCCAGGACCTCTTCCAGGGTCTCAAAGCGTGCATTGTGCATGTATGGGGCAGTCAACTCGACATTTCTTAGGGTTGGCACCCGAAACTTCCCCAGGTCTGCATTGCTTTCTGAGATCAAGGCTCTGCCTTTATCTTCAAAAGAGGTATTCAATCCATTATTGCGATAAGAAAAATCAGTGAACAACTCACCTGAGTGGCAACCACTACATTTCACTTCAAAGAGAGCCAACCCCTTGAGCTCTTCCTCATTCAACGTGCCTTCCCGCAATACATATTTATCATACCGGGAAGATGCGGAAACCATCATCACTGTGAATTGCGAGAGGGCATGCAGCATATAAGGTGATGTGATCTCATCAACACCAAAAGCCTTTTTGAATAGATGAGGATACTCTTTGTGGTCATTCAGTTTGGCTACTACATTCTCCAGAGTTTCTCCCATCTCAACATCAGATTCTATCGCATTGATGGGAACAAAGTCGAGGTGTGTTACGCCACCATCCCAAAAGAACTCATCCATAAAAGCAAGGTTGCCCAGAGCTGGTGCATTGCGAATACCAAACTTATTTTCAATACCTATACTTGTTGGATGCAGTGGTGAGTCTGCAAACGCCCGTGCCTGCTGATGACAACTATTGCAGGAAACACTGTTGTCTCTTGATAGCAGTGGGTCAAAAAAGAGCTTCTTACCCAAATCAAACCCATCTTGTGTAATCGGGTTGTTATCAAAAGTGTATGTAGGTTCCGGAAAGTGCGGAGGCCTTTCAAATACCAGACTGGTATCTTCAGGCCTCACGCTTTCCTGACAGGACCAAAGCGAAATAGCCCCACAAATGATAAATATTTTGGTTTTATTAATGCCCACTCGTGCTTTGATGAACATGATGGACACTAAACACCTGGTCTAATTGATCAGCAAAAACTTTTCCTCCTTTGGGGGAATGAACCGAATATGTCGTACTAAAATCAACCGAAGCACCTTCCAGCATTTTCAATATGTCTACTACGACATGAGCCAATGGAGAAAGTCCCTCACCTACTGATACGGTTGTTCCAAAATCAACTGTGATAGTCCGGACATTATTCACAAAATTCTCGTTATCAGGCACGTTTTTCCACCCTCCAATGTGAAAAGAAAAGGTTTTGGCAAGTGTTTCGGAGCCATTGCCCCAGTCCACATATTCCTGGCCTGAGTTCAGGGCATTGCCTTCTATGATCATGGCGATATAGCCTGCATTCCAGTTCCAGAACCATCCACCATTAGCTGGATCTAACACTCCTCCCAGGGCGCCTTCCTGTACACCTTCTTCAGCAACCCCTATAGTAAAGGTGGCCTGATCATAGGTCCCGGCTGGAACGTTCTCCAGAAGGATATTCTGAGATACAGAAGTACCTTCAATAACATGATAGTAACCCTTTGCATCACTGGCATTTACCAGAACTTCATCCTGATAGATCTCTCCATTAGGGCCCGATAAGCTTATTTTACTTACATAGTATCCCAGGCTGGAAATATTAAATTTCTCCCCACCTGTTGTTTCAAAATCATATGACGTGGATCCAGCTTCTTCTAAAGTGATATCACTGGTTCCTACTTTATTATCGAAATAGATCTGGAATGTACCAACTTCTTCGGGTGTTAATTCCCCTCCCTCATTGCATGACAATAGTGTCAACAGCATTGGCATAGCAAATGCCAATAGCATCAATTGTTTCATTTGTTTGAAATTTTTTAGAATAAAAGAATATACCTGGTGACCGGAAAGTCACCAAACAGGCACTATGGTGCCCTTATTGGGTAAAACCTATCCTAATTGAGGAGGGTGAAAAATATCACTTAAGAAATTTGAATGAGGGAGATCCTCATTGGCATTGAAGTACTCATCATTCAAAACAATTTCCGGATGATGGGGAATGGAATGATGTAACCTGTTTTCAGTTATGAAAAACACAATTTCCCTGGGAGTCAGCTTTTCCGCATTCTCCTGCTGCTCCTGAGTCACGTTGAGCTTATCGGTGAGATAGCAGCTTCCTCCACAGACTGTAATGGGCTTATCGCGCTCAATACAAAGCACTTTTGAGATGTAGTCATTTCGGACCTCAAAATCCAAGTAGATCAATGGCACCATCAGCGTACCCGCCAGGTTGGCCACGATCAAAATGGAGATCACAAATGACTTTAGGAAATTCATGGGTGTAAAAATCCAAAGGCAAATGATTAATTCAAAGACGTTATACGAATTTTTTAATCACATTAATCCAAATACCGGATCTTGATTGTGATCTGTCTATTTTCAGGCAGGATAAAATCAAAGTCATCAAACGTGGGTAAAAACCAGGTCTTGTGCTCGTAATTGGAAAACCCAAAACCCTCTTTAGGGAAAATAAAACCCATATCCACCACCTGGTTGTCATTGGTGTCGTCCAAAACAGCAATCCCATATACACCCGCACCAAATCCGGGAATTTCAGCAGTCATCTTACCATCTTTCCAATTAGTTTTTGGAAGTACCACTTCAAAAACTGGCTTTCGTAGTTTCCACTGCGTCTGGTTGGTATATACTCCAACCAGTAAAGTCCCCTGATTTGTTCGTATATTCTCAAACTGGACGGATACCTGGTGATTTTCGACAAGGCAAAGGAGGTAAGCCATTAGGTGAACAAACACTATCATCTCTTTAGCCTCTTAGTACCAGATACGATAAATAACCCACATAAACTGCCACGAAAATCACTCCTTCAAAACGGCTGACCACAGGTTTTTTTCCATTGATGACAGCGAAAATCAACAATGTGCTGGCGAAGATCAGCATCAGAATGTCCATATTGTTGATCACGTCAAAAGGCAATGCTTTGATGACGGCACTAAGTCCCAATATCCAGAAAAGATTAAATATATTAGATCCAATCACATTCCCTATAGCCATATCCGCCCGACCTTTTTTGGCGGCCACCATGGAAGTGACCAACTCCGGCAGGGAGGTACCTACAGCTATGATAGTAAGACCAATAAAAGATTCACTTAATCCAATTTCTCTGGCCATATGTACAGCTCCGTCTACAATCCATTTTCCACCAAAAAACAAAGCAATTATTCCCAATGCCATGTAAATCATAGACTTCTTTACTGACATTATCTGAATTTCATCACTGACACTCTCTGTTGCAATTCCGTTGGATTTGTCCCGTGCTACTACGAAAATATACGTCATAAAAAGCCCAAAGAAGAGTAACAGCATGAGGCCGTCATACCGGCTGATCCATAGTCCGTTTGTATGTACAAATAAGTTAGCATTAGCCAAAAAGCCGACCATGAATGTTGCGAGAAGGGAAATTGGGATTTCGGTGAAGTAAATACTTCTTTGAATTGGCAAAGGTCGCACCAGGGCGGAACAACCTAATATCAACAGGATATTGGCTATGTTACTTCCAAATATGTTTCCAATAGCCAGATCTGCACTACCACTAAAGCTGGCGAAAATATTAACGATTAATTCCGGAGTGCTGGTGCCAAAAGAAACGATCGTTAAACCGATGACCAGCTCAGATAATGAATATCTTTTGGCTAAAGAAGAAGCCCCGTCTACAAGCAGGTCAGCCCCCTTAATCAAGAGGACAAAACCTATTACAAAAAGTACATATACCATTTAGGCTAACCAGACTAAAAATAAAGTCCGATTTAACCCCCAAAAATAATACATCCGTTGCTTCTAACAGATAATTAAATATCGATTTTTTGAATTGGCCAGGTGATTTCTTTTGAAATCTCTGATTTCACTCATTCATGTTAACCATCCACCCGGATCAAAAGAGGTTTGATTCAAGATATTGATTCATAAATTTACCTTCCGGATCATACAATTTTGCCAGTTTTTTGAATTCACCACTCATGGGATATCTTTCCAACAAAGTTTGTTTGTCAATAGTGAAAAGCTTACCCCAGTGTGGTCTTACATCAAAACCAGCCAGCTCCTGCTCTATCCTAGGAAGCAAAGCCATAACTTCTTTCGGGTGTTGTTTCCAGGTAAAATGAATGGCTACACTATCTCGCCCATAGCATGGGCTCATCCAAAAACTGTCTTTTGTTATTGTTCTGACCTCTGTGATCATTAAATTCGGGTTTATCTCTTCCCGAAGTTGTTCTAAAGTAAGGATAGCTTCTACAGCTCTTTCCATCGGGACAAAATATTCAGACTGCAGCTCGGCACCGGCACTTGGAGTAAATCCCATTTTAAAATGAGGAAGCCTGTTGTACCAGGGTCCGGGAACACCCAACTGATCTGTACAGGCCTCGGCAGACAACTCAGCGATTGGATGAAGATTCTTTGTTGCAGCTTTAGCCCCAAAATAATCGCCCCCCAAAGGGCTATAAGATTGGTCTGACCTTCGTTTTACCCATACTTCACTGATGGTCTTATTGAGCCAGTTTGTAAATAAACTCACACTATACCCGCCAGACATCACCTCATTGAAATGATTCTCGACAGAAGAAAGGGGCATATCCTGAAATACATATTGCTCAACATCAAAGGCCTCCTGCACTTCCAGCGTAACTTTGGAAATAATTCCAAATGCCCCTAATCCCACAACTATTGCTGGAAAATCCGCGTAATCTCTATCAACCTTCACAAGCTCTCCTGCAGGTGTTATCAGTTCCACTTCTTTCACTGCTGTGGCCAGGTTGCCATTCTTTACACCTGACCCGTGCGTGGCTGTGGCACAGGCGCCAGCTACCGTAATATGTGGCAGCGAAGCGAGGTTATGCAATGCAAAACCTTCATCGTGCAGGGACTCACAAAAGTCGCCGTAGCGTGCTCCAGCCTGTACGGTGATAGTTTTATTGCGCTTATCCAGATTGATTTCTTTCAGGTTTCTCAGTGAAACCTGATGTTTTGGACTATCAGCAATATTGTTGAAACAGTGCCTTGACCCCAGGGCCTTTTGCTTTGGCAATGTTTTCACCAGCTGCTGAACGTCTGAAATACTGACTGGCTCATGCAAATGTGGCGCCTTATATGTATAGTTTCCTGCCCAGTTGGTCCTGGCATCAGAAGGGCTCTCATGATTTGACTTAGGCGGCGAGCACGACCAGTATGAGCTCAACAGACCTCCTGCCAAAATCATAGATGAATGTCGGATAAAAGTTTTTCTTCTCATACATCATGAAAAAGGTGTTCCTGTTAAGTTAATAAAATTATGTTTCTTGACCTTTTAGTGACAGATGGTTGTTTCTTTTGGAACAGGGACTGATAAATAATTAATTTCGTTATATTCATCCGATTTTTCTAACCCAAACCCACCGATATGCAAAAATTTTGGACATTAGGACTGATCGCCATTTTGGCTTTTGGTTGTGCCACTACAAAAAATTTAGAAAGTGCCGTTGGAACCTGGGACTTTGTTTTGAAAGGCACTCCCAATGGTGATATTACCGGTTATTTTACCATCGTAAAAGACATTGATAAGTATACCGGAGTGATTTACTCTAATGAAGGCAGTAACCAACTCAACAACATCACCATTGAGAATGAAATGTTGGAATGCAACTTCAACTATCAGGGCTATAAAGTGGTGATGCAAGGAACCTTTGAAGGTCAATCTCTTGATGGAAAAATGACCGTGGATTATAATGATTTTCCATTGACAGCTACTAAGCGGGACTAGGAAGATAATTATCTAAAGTTCACCGCTGATCACCTCCAGGCAAGCATTTTCCCAGTCAAAAGGCACCCTGGTAGTGGCTGAAACAAAATTGAGATCATCAATGACTGCCTGAATTACAGGTATGCCGTTTCTGGTTCGATCTTTCTCTGCCTTATGCTCTGGATCGCCGGGGATTAATACCGCTTCCTGACCATTAATTGGGGGTGTTTTCCTAAACTCTTCGATCCATTGATCGATCCTTTTCTTAAATGCTTCTACCTCATCAAATCCATCGATCTCCATGGCACCAAAAAAGTGGCCTATCCCCTTGCCTACACTATGTTCAGGCGGTGTTTCATACATGGCAAACTGTGGCACGAACGGTCCCCAGTTGGCTCCGCTCAGGACTCCACACAAAATATCTACCATGGACGACAGGCAATAACCCTTGTGTCCGCCCATTTCCCTGGTTGAACCCAGTGGCAACAGGCTCCCTTTAAACATATCTGAAGGGTTGGTAGTATCCTGTCCCTGCTCGTTTACCAGCCAGCCCTCCGGAATAGGTTTGCCCTGTCTCCTGGCAATTTCCACTTTTCCTAATGCCACCACACTGGTAGCCAGATCAATGACAATTGGTGGATTATTATAACCTGGAAAAGCAATGGATATAGGATTGGTCCCCAGCATACTCTTAGCACCCCACAGTGGAGATACAATACTGGATGTATTGGTCATTGACCAGCCAATCATATCTCTTTCAAGCGCCTGGAGTGAATAATAAGAAGCAATACCATAATGGTTGGTATTACACACACTCACCCATCCCGATCCATGTTGAGAAGCTTTATCCATGGCAATCTCATTTGCTTTTGGACCTACAACCAGTCCCAGTCCACTATCGCCATCCACAGTAGCCACACTTTTTCTATCCCGTACTACCGTTATTTCAGGGGTTGGATTCAGCCTACCAATGGAAAACATTTCCACATATGATTTCAGCCTGGCTATACCATGAGAATCAATCCCGCGAATATCGGATTTAGCAAGCACTTTAGAGGCCTGTCGGGCATCTTGCTCGGGAACACCAAAAGATTTGAAAACATCAGCAGTAAAACCCGAAAGGAAATCAGGTTTGAATAAATAGTAATTGGGCATGTTGGGGTTTGTTTTAATTTTCAAGATAAATACAGCTTAATTGCCATCAAACAGCTCTTGCTATGTGACTGTTGTATCTAAACCGATATTCTGTGGGTGAGCATCCTGTAAACTTTTTAAATACACCCCTGAAAGCTTTGTGATCGACATATCCAACTTCCATCATCACCTCATTTACATTCTGACTGGTGCGTTCAAATGATTTTTTGGCCGCTTCCACCTTGACTCGCTGTATGTACTCAAATGGAGTATTTTGTGTGGCACTTTTAAATCGTCTGATGAAATTCCGTTTACTCAGCGAAACATATGCCGCAAGCTCATCAATGGTCAGAGTCCGCGAAAAATTCTCTTCAATAAACTGTTGTGCTCTTTGAATGAGGTGGTCACCATGACCCTTTTGTGTTTCGAAAATCATAAACTCAGATTGATTATATCGATCGAGGTCTATTTCAAACAACTTGCTTGTAGCTATAGAGATATCGCGTCCATTGTATTTTTCAATCAGGTAAACCAACAGGTTTAGAAAAGAGTAAGCCCCACCACTGGTGTATAATCCGTTTTCATCAGTAATGATCTTTTCAGGCTGAAAATTTACCCTGGGGAACATCGATTTGAAAGCTTCCTTGCCAATCCAATGGGTGGTGGCACTTTTCCCGTCAAGTAAACCAGTTGCAGCCAGAAGAAAAGCACCCATGCAAAGACTGGCGACCTCAGCGCCTTGCTGATGCATAGATTGAATCCATGGAATAAAGGACCTGTTTATTGTTAATGAGTTCTCCATATCTCCCATTATAGTAGTTACAATTACCAGGTCTGTCTCTGTTACCTTTTCAATCGTAGTATTGGGTCTTATGACAAAAAGACCATCATAAAGTTCAGTTTCTTGTTTTAATCCTACAAGCTGAATGTTGTAATAAGGGGGTAACCCCTGGTCTGACAGGAAATTGTTTACCTGACCAAAAAGCTTAAAGGCACCCACTACACTACTTAACACCACTGGACCTTCCGGAACAATTATGGAAATATGCTTCATGATTGACGGGTTAATTCATTACAATATTTGTAGCTCAAAGTATTAAAAATAGATGTAATAGTTGTCACTTTCAACCCCTCAAGTTGTCAATATTACCCATTTCTTACTCAGCGTATAAGCAATAGATTTGTTTACGATAATCAAAATAATCTCAAAATGCCTGAAATTAACGTAAACATGGTGGCTGTATTGATTGCAGTCGTTGTCAATTTTTTCTTTGGATTTTTATGGTATACCCCACTTTTCGGAAAAGTCTGGGCCAGGGAAATGGGTTTCGATCCGGACAAGAAACCATCATCGGGATCTATGGCTGGTGGTATGGTTGCTATGGTCATTGGCCAGTTTCTATTTGCCTGGGTTCTTGCCAACAATATGGCTGCATATAATCCGGAGACCTGGGGATTTCCTCCAAATGAAAATCCACCTTTTGCAGTAGCTGGAATGGCCGCATTCTTTACCTGGTTAGGTTTTTATCTACCTGTTGACATTGGAACTGTCACATGGGAGCAAAAATCCTGGAAGTTATTTGGGATCAATACAAGCTATCACTTTCTCACGTTGCTGATAGCAGCAACTATTATAGCATTTATGCCGTAATCAGCTGTATCCTGGCTTTACCTGCAGCCTCCTGATCACCCATTCGATAAATATTAGATTTGGTACCCAGGAAAGCCAGGATATTATCTTGTAAGCAAAGAGAAATTCCAGACCAAATGCTGTCAGCGCAGGCAGCCATAATCTGAGAGTGACAGCAGCAAAAGTTAGCGCATAGCTTCTCAACATCCATTGCTGGTGTGAATCTATGTCACGGTTTATGATGCCCAAATAGGCCTTCAATGTAAAAAATAGCCACAAAAATGCAAGTGAACCAAAACCTAAGGACGAAACTAACCCTCCATTGGCAAACAAAGCCATGTAAAATCCACTAATCCCACCCAAAGTCACACTAGCCAGGTATACCAGTCCCAGTTTTCTGTGTGTTTTCAGGTACTTATTACGCCACTTTGGGATAAACTGGGACCATCCTGTAAGCAGTGAAATACCACCAAAAATAATATGAAAGTAGAAACAGGTCATCCAGATATTGCTCCCTAAAACCTCAACTGGCTTACTGGAAAGAAACCCGACATTTTCATCCAGGCTCAGATATATAAGTGGATACAGGCCCATTAAAATGGCCATGACCGCCACCACAATGATCGGAATTTTCGATTTCATTCTTGTTGGGTTAGCATTCAACAATCGTTTTGTGTTAAACCACCAAAGCCCATAATACCTTCATCTAAATAGGAAAATTAAGCAGGTTAGACGGTATCAATCGATTCTTTATTGATCTGATCCCTGATAAAGTCATTGAGATGATCCAGATCAATAGGTTTTTTGAAATGGCCATCAAACAAATCGGCAGACTTCAAATCCTGATACCCAGTCACAGCAATAAATTTTGTGTGATAATGGCTTATGCTTTTCAGCTCCTGGACCAGGTAAATACCATCATGCTTACTGTCTTTGATATTAATATCAATGATAGCAGCATCTGGAGTGTGATTCTTGAAATAATTCCGGAAACTCCTTGCATTATTTGCGATGGAGACTTCGAAAAACTCACTAAAAAAGTGAGCATACATTTCTGCTGTAATCACATCATCCTCTAGGATAAACAATTTTTTTTTGGTCATTGAATAGGAATATGAATACCATCAAGTTTTCATATTTCCATAGCGGGAGGTCATATATGTAATAACATATATATGTAAACAAACTTAAGAAAAAGTTTCAACTTATTGAGTAAACGAAAGTATAATTTTCCTGTGTGTACAATTTATTATTCACCAATATAACTAAAGCTCAAATCATTTGCGGATCAGCTGTTTGGTTGTAATTTGACGATCACCCGCCATTACTTTTATCAGGTAGATTCCAGGAGATTGGTTTCTTAAATCCACTTTTAACAATGAGCCCTCATTTTCTATCCTTACATTAATTTGCCTTCCTGCAAGATTGAATACTTCCACCTGATGATCAACCAGGTTGAGACTGGATTCCAGATAAAAATAGCCCGATGTAGGATTAGGAAAAAGGTTGACTGAATTCATAGACTGACCAAACCATACAAAGACGAGTGATGAATAGCTAAACTGACCGTCGAAGTCTGTCTGTTTCAATCTGTAATATTGAGCTCCTGGCAAGGGCAGTATATCAATTGCTTCATATTGAAGTGTCTCTTTGCTGGTTCCTGCACCGTCTACTTGCATCAGTGATTCCCAGGTTGCTCCGTCAACAGAGCGTTCAATGGTGAAGAAATCATTATCTAGCTCCGAAGCTGTCTCCCATTCTAACTTCACGCTATTTTGGGTAGGTGTGGCCGTAAAGAAAGTCAACTCAATAGGTAATGGATTTGAGATGTCGGTATTTCCCAGTGTAAATTGGTCCCCATCAATGAAATTCACTCCGGAAAATATAGCGACTCCACCAGAAACCGTTCCTTCTATTGGTGTCACATCGTTGGTAGAGAAGTCTCCATCCCGGTCTATCAGCAATCTTAAATTGGATCCGATGGGAGAACCACCCGCTCCACTAAAATCAATAGAGATATTTACTGTTCCCACATCTCCAACCTCACTCACAGCCCACACCCTGGTCAGCCGTTCTTCAATCACTGTTCCATCCACCTCACCGGGATCGCTTGTGGCATGGCTTAGAGGTGTATTATCATGACCAATCATCAGGTATTCACTGTTAGCCAAATCAGAAGGATTCCATATTCTTACAGCTCCTAGTCCTCTACTGTCCGAATGCCGAGATCCGTCTGATGCCTGCCCAATACCTATCATTTCAAAGTCAAAACCATTATCATCTTCTGTATATAGATCATTCGCCGATAAAGTAATGCCATATTTAGCGGCAAGGTAATTTGTGATGATCACCCGCTGAACTTCTGTCATAACACCATCATACATAGCTATCTCTGCAATGCTACCATCAAGGTGGAATCCAGAACCTGTGGATGGCGCAGTTCCTCTTCGTGCACCGATGAGCACATCCACCGCACCCGTATTATTGGTTCCAATGTTATCATTGATGATGTTAGTAGTTTCATTAGTCCAGGAATCGCGGACGGTTGTATTGTTGCTATGTGAGCTGACCATCCAGTTACTGGTATTGATCTGAACAGTACCTGCTTGAAAATTACCCCCAATATAAGAGCTAAAGTAGGTTTCGGCACCACCGGTATCATCAACTGTATATTGGTAGGTTCTGTTGCCTCCGGTAGCATCAGCCTTTGAAAAGAATGTTCCCTGCTCTGTCGGGTTCGATATGTTATACACAATAAAAAATGACCAGCTATCTGTTCCAGGAACAAAATCCAACCCAGCAGGTTGTCCCAGGTCAAGAAAATCTCCATCATCGAAGCTAAGCGAAGGAAGAGTGGTGTTTACTGTATTCGTATTAAAAGTCGGCTCCGTACCGCCTCCACCTGATGCGGCAGCACTCAGACTGTTCCCGGAAACGTCGTTCCAGGTAGTGACAGAGGCACCATCGGCAAGGTTAAGGTCATTGGCTCTCAGCCATAGTTGCAGGTTAGTGGCATCACCTACTCCTCCCAGACCTGAATTTCCAGTAATAAAGGTGCCCGTACCTGTAGCTGGTACACCTGAACATGAGGAAGCACAGGTCACTGTGAAAGTTTCACATATTTGAGCATCCGTCGCTCCATTCCAGTATTGGATTGTAGGATCTGCACCTCCATTGCCGATATTATAGTCACCAGTACCGCAAAGTGTGGCATCTGTCCATTCGATGTAGAGATCGTCTGCTCCCTCACCCGTATTGTCCATGATGGTAACACTGTATCCAGTCAGGATCAGATCATCAGTAGTGCTAAAGGTGGCTCCTGATCTGAACTCCAGATAACCAAGGTTTACAACATCTTCGGTACTACTTAATGTGCCCCCGTTTTCAACCAGCATATAGCCCTCGGTCATAAATTCCTCTGAAGTGGTCAATGTACCTCCATTACCCACGATGATATTGCCGATTTGATAAAACATCGGATCCCCTGATCCTGTAAAAGGATCTGCACCATTTCCCACATTCGACCGACCTAAGTCATCGGGAGCAATGCCACATGCATTGTTATCATCGGTAGAATTAATAGTAATCGTATGTCCATTCTGGATCACAACATTGTCTATTCTACTTGGCCAGATGCCTGCCCCCAGGGCACCACTTGAACCATCAGAAGTCAAAGACCAGGAGTTGTTGTCGTCCCAGGCCCCTGAGGCAAATGAATAGTAGGTCTTACCTGAGAATTCACTCCCTACAGATAAAAAGGAGCTTGTATCTACCTGATTGTTATACTCTGTTCTGATCCAGTCTGCGCTGAAAATTTCATTAGAAAGCCTGGCGTGGTCCAGGTCACCATCCCACCCTTCATTTCTTGCTCCGTTTGCACGACCATCGTTACCAATGTCAAGATAAGATTCCAGCGTAGTGAAGTTATTATAGGTTTCGGAATGCTCCAGATTGCCATTTACATATACAAAACAAGTTGTACTGTTCCATGTTAAAACAATGTAGTACCATGTATTANTACTCATCGTATACAGGCCTTGTTCTAAATTATGATTGTTGCCAAATCCAAGGTCCAAACCTCCTGCCCCATCATCAGTATAAAGTTGTAATCTGTCAGCAAACCCGTTTGGATTTGAAGTATGACCATACATATACTGCTCGGTACCTGACCAGGCACTTGAATATGCCCATATAGAAACAGTACCTTGTGTTGTAGATATAGAACTTGAGGGAATTTCTATATAATCATTTACTCCAAAACTTTGTCCGTCACCAATTAAGCCTGGAGAAAGATCAGTACTTCCATTATTTGTCCCATCATTGTTATTGGCAGTAGAGTCCTGAAAATCATCGTGTAAGAAGTAAACTGCGTCGTAGTTGCTGTTCCACGTGCTGGTGGTAGATGAGCTGGCACTGACGGCACAATTGCCATAAAACATATAAAATTCCGTATCAACAGAATTGCTTAATGATGGTATGCGAACCCAGGCAGTAAAATCTCCGGTTGAACCATTGTAGGCTTCAACCTGATGATCAAGCACTGTTGTGCCTGCCTGATCAGAGGTAAAGATGATATCGTATCCGTTTGCATGTTCCACATGCCCTCCATTTGCCGAGGTACGTAAATCATTGTCTCCTGAAATACGTACCATCACTGGAAAATCAGTTAATGCACTGCTTCCAATTACCTGCCCCGCATCGACCGTAATTGTTTTACCATACCCATAACCTGGCGGCTGTGCATAAAGGTTTATCACTCCCATGATGAACATCATGAAAATGATGTACTTACATACGTTAATCATCGATTTCAGACTGTATTTGCAGAAAAAAGGGAAAGTCAATGTTGTGTATTAATACCCAAATGGCGATTTAACATTCACCCATAGCATAGAAGGATTTATAAAAAAACATCTTTTTATTCAAAATTCAAAGCGTTTGGTGTTTTTCTACGCGATTAAACCTAGAAAATTTCAGCGAACTAACCGATTTTAATTACTGCATCTATCCCCTAATCTTGTCACGTGGATTTGTATCTCCAAAAAAGACTTTTGGAGGTTTAGTCGAAGATTTATCTGAGGGTATTTTGTACCTCTTGGATTAAGCGAGGCTCGGATAGCTTTTATCCGAGCTTTTTTTATTTATGAGATCTTTTACTAAACCAATTAATGGCAGTATCCATTTCCTTGAAAACCTTAAAGTCCCCTCCCACGTTTGACAGAAATTGTTCGACCACCTTAAAAAAAATGTATTGAGGCCCGCGGGCAACTACTGAAACAGGTACTTTCTTCAGCTCTTTATATTCGGGTTTGTCATATTTTTTCAAGGCCTTTAAGCCATCATTTAAAGTGATCTTGTTATGACCGTTTGATATATCACAAATCAGGCAGTAACCAATATCCATTGCTTGCTTCCTGAATTTAATGGCAAGTTTATCCATCAATTTGGCGTCATAGTCACCTGTCATTCGGACAATGATGAGCTTTTTGTCAGAAAGTATTTCTTCTGTGTAATTCATGTATTAGGCGGCAGTATATATACGAAATTTTATTAACAATGGTTTAATAAGCCCCTGTATTCACAGGGTGAAATCTATGTCTTAACGTTCATGCCTACTTACATTAATTCACTTGAATTATTTAACTTAGATATTGATATCCATTAGGTTTTTTGAATGATTTGTAGAGTATCGATACTGTTTTATTTTCTGATCGCCATTGTGTCATGTGATGGTCCAGCCAAAACTGCTGATAAGGATGGTGAAACAAGACAAAAAGAAGGATTGATCAAGACCTATGATGATTCAGGTAATCTTCAATCGGAGATCAACTATCGTGATGGTATCAAGCATGGAAAGTCATTACTCTATCATTCGGGAAGTGATCAGGTGATGCTTGAGATGACTTATCTCGATGGTAAAAGAAGCGGGATAGCAAGGAAATATTATGAAAGTGGTAAAATCTATGCAGAAACACCCTATGAGAATGATGAAGTAAATGGCATAGTAAAACTCTTCTATCGGAATGGTCATTTAAAGGCAGAGATCCCCTATCATCAAAGCAAAGAGGGTCTTGGGCTTAAGGAGTATTATACCAATGGAGAATTGAAAACTGATATGCCCGATATCAAAGTACGGTTACAGAAATTTAAGGGGCAATCTGTCTATTATTTTAGTATTGAGGATTGCACCGAAGCCAACTTCTTCATCGGATCATTACTCAATAACCAATTTCTTATAGAAGACCTTCCTTTCGTGGAAATCCTGCCAAAACGCAATGGTGAAGCCTTGTATGGATTCCCAAAATCTGCTGAGGGTGAAATTGTGAACGTGATTTGCAGATGCCGCACTACAGCTAAAAACCCATATGTCGTAAGAAAAGTGATTGAATTGGGAAAGAGCTGATAGTATCATCTACCTACTCAATGATGATTTCTGTACAATACTGGGCCAGCTGACAGTTCTGATTGACGTTTTCTTTTTCCAGACACACTTTGTAGGAACCCGAGGTAAATTCAAAGGTGAACTTACCATCTCCTGCTCCAGGAAACTCTTCCTCATAGAATAGGAACTCATTGTTTTTATAGACTACCCACCCATACGAGATCTCGTTTTGGAGCGCAAAATCAGCGAAAAAATCATAAATCAATGGGTTTGTTGAGCGTTGCTCTTTTTCAAAGAATAAAATAGGACAAGGCCGCTCTACCTTTAGTAGTCGACATGAAAATGAGCCGGCCTTACAATCCGAGGTAAAAGATTGTAAACAAATCTCAAACTCCCCCTCAGGCAATTCAAGAACCAGCGAGTCTTCTTTAGTAGTACTTGCCTCACGGATAAAATCTTCATTGATGTACCATTTGTAGGTAATAGGCGCATCTATTCGATCATAAACAGCTTTGAAGGTATACCTGCTGTCATATTCCGGGTTGATATTAATTGTACCCTCAGGGCAGGGCTCGCAACTATTGAGGGTTTGTAGCAACTGATAATAGTTATTTACTTCAATGACCTCATCCGACTCAAATACTTCAAGCTCAATTGGGAAAATAAACTCAGGAGCAAAGTCTCCCCCCAAAGAACCTTTCAAGTCATGATAAACATCATTATTGTTGACCATTATGGTATCCTGGTGATTAACGAGTGTGATTGGAAATACCAGTTCAAAGCATTGACTCTTGAAGTCACTGAGGTAATCGACCAGTTGAGGAACTTCACAGCTTTTCATTAATTCATTTAACTCAGCTTCGGTTTCAATGCTTGTGAGGGTACCATTTTTATTGACCAGTACTGGCAATATGACCCCTTCGACATAAAATGCATTGGATTGATTTTCTATCACCTCATTTAAGCCTGCAAGATCTTCGATGCTGATTATGATGCCGGTATTATAAGCCAACTCAAAAGGAAATACGATTGAGAAACAAGCATTGGGTCGATCGTTAACCGAATAATAATTCAATAGCGTAAACACGTCAAGTGTTTTGACAATCTCATCAGTCCTGTCTTCAGGAAAATCCAGCTCATCCCCATCAATACATCCGGTGAGGCCACCCAATGCCCAGATAAACAATAAAATGACAGGTAGTTTAAGGAATTTCACAGGATCAAATAAGATAGTATATTATTCTGGATATCAATGATTTGTAGTTTATTGATTGCTCAATCTTATTAACGTTTACCCTGGTCATGATCACATACTTTTGTTTCTCCATCGTGCAGGGTCTACAAGTGAAAATAACCAACTTTTTCATTATGATGACATTATATATCAAGAAGCCTCAATAATCCTTCTATGGTAAAAAGGAAGAAGTTACCCCGAAAATCGAGGCAACTTCTTTAGGCAAGTAACCAACCAACTACTCAATCATAAATGTTTCACAAACTTGTTTTTCTACACATCCTCCATCCTGGATCAGGCAAACCTCATACGAGACCCCAGCCTCAAACTGCCAGATAAAGTGATGATCATCTTCTGATCCGGCTAATCGCTCTTCACCTCCCTGATAGTCGTCGTTGACATATACTTTCCAGATATAGGTCACATCATTTTGGTGAGTGAAGTCAGCAGTGAATTTGTATGCCAGATCTTCTCCCATTCTTTCTGCATTGTAGTGTAGATCCACACATGTATTAGGCTCTTCTTCTATCACGATCTCTTTACAGTATTTCGCTTCTTCGCACCAGTCTGAATATACGATCACACAGATCTCATACACTCCCGGAGCAAAGTCTCTCAATAGCTTGTGGTCTGTCTCATGACCGTCAAAATTTTCTTTATCTACCAGATCATCATTGATGTACCACTTATACATCGTTTCATTCCTTCCTTCAAAATCCGCCTGAAACAACCAGGCATTACCCTCCTGCTTATCACTCACAAAGAATGGATCAGGACATACCTTTTCTTCCACAGTGATTTCTTTACAATAACTGTTATCACAATCCCGATTGGCTGGCTTGATACAGACCTCATGTGTACCTACTTCAAATGCATAGTCAAATACATGCCACCTGTTTTCGCCAAAAGGAGCGGTTTCAATCGAATCACCATTTACATACCAGGTATAAAGAATATCGTGTCGACGTTCGAAACTGGCCTCGAAAATAAATTTATTGTGCGAAACCTGCTCATACTCAAATTTCAACTCAGGGCAAGGGTTCTTCTCTATCGTGATCTCTTTACATATCTCAATTTTGCCACCACACAGCTCAGACTCGCCGGAAATACAGATCGTATAAGTGCCAGGCTCGAAAGTGAAATTCAGTAAGTTGTCCCGGAGATCATCAAGTTCTTCTGTTTCAACAACGTTGCCGTTGACACGCCACTCATATATGATCTCTTCCAGACCTTCGGCGGTAATCGTATATTTGAAATCGGTGCTATCGACTGTCACGTTGATCACAGCGTCCGGACAGGGATTCTCCTCTTCAAGGCAAGATGACAGGAACAACATCCCAAAGGCTACTCCTATCATGATTAGTAAATTAAAGGTTTTCATCATTAGTTGTGTTTTGACGATTTTACATGATTTATTCAAGTCACTAGTTTGACTGTCTGATTGGGAAACGTGCAGCCTAAATGATTACCCTACCCCCCTGTTTGAGAAAACCTGAAAAAAAGAATACATTTAACTTTTTATGAAGTCTCTCGATCCGCTTTGTCAAGAAGAAACATTCAACGGCTTTTTTCAGGCCCATATCAAGTCGCTGCGGAATTATATCTATTATAAGTTTGGCGACAATCAGTCTGCCAATGATGTGGCACAGGATGCCTTTGTAGCCTTGTGGAACAATTGCTCCAAGGTCACCCTGGAAACAGCCAGAGCCTATGTATATAAAATTGCCAATAACCTGAGCATGAGCCTTAAAAGGCATGACCAGGTAAAGCTCAAATACAACAATCAGGCTGTAAAACTCAACCAAACATCAGAGTCACCTGAATACCTGATGCTTGAAAATGAGTTTATGGATCAATTAAATCATGCCATTTCTTCTCTTCCTGATAAGCAGCGTGAAGTGTTTTTAATGAACAGGATTGAAAAGCTGACTTATAGAGAAATTGCAGAAATAAAAGGTGTCTCTCAAAAAGCAATTGAAAAATTGATGCACAAAGCGCTACATAAGCTAGGCAATCAATTTAGGAACATATAAAGGGTGGTAGGGTATTTTTTGGTGAAAGCGTTTAGGTAATGCAGATATGAAAAAATTTAGTGATGATACATTCCTTGCCAGATGGCTAAATAATGAGCTTTCTCCCAAAGAAAAGGCTGATTTTGAAGCCAGTGAAGATTACAAAACCTATGAAAAGATCATAGCCGGATCAAGCCTGTTTGAATCCCCTCAGAACTACGATGCTAACCAGATGCTTGAAACGATACTTGCCTCAAAGCAAAAACCGGCAGTCAAAAGCAATAGGAATTGGATCTATGGAATAGCCGCTACCATTGCTTTACTGATAATTAGTTTTCTGGTCTATGATCGACTGGCTGAGGTAAGCTATACTGCTCAAAATAGTGAAAAAACCACAGTAGAACTGCCTGATGGCAGTATTGTAATCATGAATGCCGGATCTGCACTAAGCCATAAGAGATGGAACTGGACAGACAATCGAAGCCTTCAGTTGAATGGCGAAGCATTTTTTGATGTAGTGAAAGGGAGTAGTTTCAAAGTGGAGACAACCATGGGATCGGTGACTGTGTTGGGAACAGAGTTTAACGTGAAGGTCTCAACTGATTATATTGAAGTTGCTTGCTATGAAGGGAGTGTACGGATAAATACAGACAGTGACAGTACAATCCTGAAGGCTTATCAAGGCTACAGAAGAATCCAAAATCAAACAAAGTCGCTAGCGGTAAAGCTATCAGAACCATCATGGATAAATAATGAGAGTAACTTTGACAATATACCTGCTGAATATGTCATTGAGGAGCTCGAAAAACAATATGATTTGCAAATAATAGGTGAGATACCTTCAGGCAAAATGTTTACCGGTAGTTTTCCTCATGATGATCAGGAGGTAGCCCTAAAGATCGTACTGGACGCGCTTCAGATTGATTATCGGGTAAACGGAAATATTGTCGAGCTTCAACGTAAATGAGGAACTGCCTGATCATACTCATTTTTTTCTGCCATTTCTCCGCTTACTGTAAACAGGAGGTGTGGCATATCAAAGACCTCTTAAAAAAGCTTGAGAGATCTTCTGATATCAGGTTTTCATATGAAGAAAATCTCCTTGGAGATATTACCGTCCAGGTGACCAGGTCCCAGCTTGAAGATTTATCGATACTTATACCCTACCTGCAGGCCAGTCTTGGTTTACGTTTTGAGCAGGTGAATGAAGTTTATTATATCATCCGACCTTTTGGCACTGGTGATCGCATCGACATCTGCGGATTGGTGCAGGATGAAAAAGGGCAGGCAATCCCCGGTGTACTGATCAATGGAGACGAGACCGAATATTCTGCTGTTTCTGATCAGGATGGTTACTTCACCATTAAAAATGTACCCTTTTCCATGTCCTTCAGCTTGCGGCATCTTGGATTTAATTTACGAAGAAGCAGTGCACAGGAGCTTCTGGATCCGTCATGCAATCGTTTAACGCTCATAGAATCAGTTGGATTCCTAGAGACACTTACGGTGAAAGATTACCTGGCAGTAGGCATCATGAAAGAAAATAATCAGGTCAAGATATATCCCTCCGAGATCAAGATTTTACCTGGCCACACTGAGCCTGACCTGATGCAAAGTATCCAGCTTTCTCCGGGGGTGAACAGTCCTTTTGAAACAGCGTCAGGAATCCACGTACGGGGTGGATCACCCGATCAAAACCTGGTGTTGTGGAATGGGATCAGAACTTATAACCAGGGACATTTTTTTGGTATGCTATCAGCTTTCAATCCATATACCACAGATGAAGTGACTTTTATCAAAAGTGGAACCAATGCGCAGTATGGCGAACGGGTATCAAGTGTAATCGATATCCGAACCACAGAAAAAGTCCCGGAAAAGATCACAGGTGGTCTGGGATTTAATTTACTTCATACTGATGGCAATATCCATGTCCCCATCTTTAAGGATAAATTATCCGTACAACTATCGGGAAGAAGATCGTATAATGACCTGATTGAAACCCCTACTTATAACAGCTATGCAGAACGCGTATTTCAAAACACCAAAATCGCCGAGAATGCATCTAATCAGCAAGCGAACAACCAGTTTTTCTTTCATGATTTCAACACCAATGTCAACTACCATACAGGAAGCGGTTACTCCCTGAGATTCAGTAGTTTATTTGATAATAACTCACTCCAATTTGTAACCAGCAATGACTCCACTGGTGAAAGATTCACTGATCAGCTCAACACCAAAAACGAAGGCTATAATTTCACGCTCAAAAAGCAAGATAAACGGCCACTCTCATTTCTGCTAAGCGGGCAATATTCAAAATATCTACTCTCCTATGCATTTAATAGCCTGGTGGATGATACACTGGATATCGCCACCAAGAAGAATTTTATCCATGATTATGGACTTCATTTCAATAGCAGGTATGCATTTGAAAATAATCATAGCATCCAGTTGGGTTATGAATACTCATACAAACAGATCAGGTATGCATTTGAACAAGAGTCCCCTACCTATTCCCTGGTACTGGATGCCGCAGACAATCATTTGAATACCCATTCATTGTATGCAGAATATCAATTAGATTATGGACAAAATTCATATCTACAGTTTGGAACAAGGTTGAATTATTACCAGGAATTGGACAAGTATTACGCCGAGCCAAGATTATACATAGAGCAGCAGGTGGTAAATAGGTGGTTCATAACCGCATCAGGAGAATATCGTACGCAGGCCGTAAGCCAAATCAGAGAATCAGTGATCAGTGACCTGTCACTTGAAAACAAAGTGTGGACATTGGCTTCAACTGATGGATTTCCTTTAACAACAAGCTACCAGGTTAGTGCCGGAACTATCTTTGATAAGCATAACTTTTATGCAGAAGCAGAAGCATACTACAGGGACATATCCGGCATTACAACCCTTACTTTTGGGTTTTTAAACCCCATTGGTAATGATTTTAGTGTGGGTAGTAGTAGTATAAAAGGTTTTGATCTTTTTATAAAAAAGCAGTTTACAGGTTATAAGACCTGGCTTTCCTATTCATACATTTATTCTTTAAATGAATTCACAGGACTCAATGAAAACAAGCCCTTTCCCGGAAACTGGAATATCGAGCATACCGTGAAGTGGTCACATTTCTACTCATTGGATAAAGTTCAGTTCTCACTTGGTTGGCTCTGGCATACAGGCAAAGCCTACACAGAGGTAGTAGAAGAAACCGGTCAACAAGGACCTGTGATTGTAGCTTTCGACGGCATCAATACACAAAAGCTTCCAGTCTACCACCGGTTGGATGCATCTGTAGTGTATGATTTGCAGCATAAATCAAACGATCGGATCAAATATCGTGTGGGGCTTTCAGTGCTCAATATATACAATCGCCAGAACCAGTTAAACCGTGAATATCGAACTACTCCGTCGCTGGAAAACAGGCTTATAGAAACCAATATCTATGCCCTGGGAATCACGCCAAATTTGGTTTTCCGCATGTTTTGGTAAATGTATTTCAACCGACCTCCCCGAATTATTAGAGCCCACTCATTATAAAATTCACAAAGTGTCCGATTTCAATTAGACTAGTGTTCACTAACAGACAGTTCTATTCCTCCCTTCAAATAGAACTAATTGATTATCTGTCACTTAGAATATTGGCTTACGATTTGCCTATTCAATCTTAAAATATTGACATGAAAGTAATTATCGCTATTCTTTTGTTTTTTATTCTGATATCTGTTTGCTGGCCCCTGGCGCTGGTCATGTTTATATTCCTCCCATTTATCCTATTGCTTTCATTATTCTTCAAGGCATTTGGGCTTCTACTTACAGCATTTGTGGGATTTATTTTTGCGATACTGGCGATACCCTTTAAGTTAGTAGGACTTGCCTGATATTAATAAATTACCTCAACCCATCTTTTATTTCTGATTAGATCTGCTTTCCTGATAGCCCATTTCACCCTGGACCCTACGATTGCAGAAAAAGCTGTTTCCAGGTTATTTAAAATCCTTTTGTCGCCAGCCACATAAATGTAAGTATCTGACTGCCAAAGTAAATCCAGTATCTCTTCAGCTCGTTTTTCAACTTCCGGAGTTTTGGCAAGTGTATCCATCCAGTACGGACGAGGGCTCAGATCATTCAAGGCATACCAGGTATGGTCATCATAATACTGATTCATATCCTTTGTCCTGCTGTTTGTATACATTAGATCCAGTCCGTTTTTGGACCCGTGAAAC
>JAHCMM010000199.1 GCA_019192515.1 Cyclobacteriaceae bacterium SS2 | reverse complement strand
CTGGCCACTCCCGGCACCTCAATTCCGTGACCGATTTTATACCCACCGCTCACAAAGAAGGACAGGAAATTCATCAGACGATACTGGAGCACGAGCTCCGGTTTCGACATGCTGTAATTATCTCGTACCAGGTCAGCCTTGGTCTCGGAGTTTTCCCAGACCATACCACCCTGGCTGTAGTTATACCTTAAGACCAGATCGGCCTGCTGACTATTGATAATCGTTAAGCCAACATATCCACCACCATGCAGATAGATCAAATCAAAGTCGTTGGGGAAAACCAGTGTCCGGGTGATCTGACTTTTCTGAAGGTTGATGAACCAGCCAGCATGCAGTAGCCTAAAACTTGTTCCCATACCCAATTGCTGATGGATCCCATAATCATCAGGTTGAGGAGCATATTCCCCACTGATTTCGACGAATATCGACCAGGGGATGGGTTCTTTCAGGATTGGATCCGCTTTTTCATCACTGATTTTTGCAGTGTCGATGTCGATTGCAAGTGAATCCTGCTTTAACTCCTGAGCAAAGAGGAGCTGAATACCCAATACACAGGCAATCAGGAAGCATATGGATTTCAAGTAATGGATCACCAGGTAAACTTATCTAATCCAGATCAGTTTAGCTAGATTAGAATTGCCTGATTACGATATTTCGCTCAACTCAAATTTCTGTTTGCTGGAGTCGAGGATCTTTCCGTTTTCGCATTTGAGCACTCTATGCGGGAATTTTTTGATGAAATTGTGGTTATGTGTCGCCATCAGCACGGCGGTGCCACTGTTATTGATCTCAAAAAACAGGTTCATGATCCCTTCTGATACATCCGGGTCCAGGTTTCCTGTTGGCTCATCAGCAAAAAGGATCTGAGGTTCATTGATCAATGCCCTGGCGATGACCACACGCTGCTGCTCGCCACCTGAAAGCTGGTGGGGCATTTTGCTGCTGACGGCTCCGAGACCCACTCGCATCAATACTTCTGCCAGCCTGTTTTTCATTTTGGCCTTGTCTCGCCAACCGGTAGCTTTCATCACGAAAAACATGTTGTCTGCTACACTTCGGTCATAGAAAAGCTCGAAGTCCTGAAAGATGATCCCGATTTTTCTTCGAAGAAAGGGAACCTCATTGGGTTTTATGCCTCGGATGTTGTATCCGGCGACACGGATATTCCCCAACCTTAGCGGCAGGTCGGCATACAAAGTCTTGAGAAGTGATGATTTGCCACTTCCTGTGCGGCCAACCAGGTAAACGAACTCACCTTTTTCTATTTCAAAATCAATACCACTTAATACAGTGGAATTATCCTGAAAGATATTGGCATTGCTAACTTTGACTACGGCATCCTCTGAAAAAGTCATCAGAATTCCAGTTTTTGTAATTTTCCAAAAGGCAAACTCTTGATCACTTCAGTAAGCTCTTTCTCTTTTCCTTCCAGACCAAATTTTTCAAGCTTCTGAAGTGGTCTGTCAGCTCTAAAATAAGCGATCAGTACAAATTTATCATCCCGTAACTGGATGTAATCCGGAATTTTTGCTTTTCCTTTTACTTTGATGATATACATACTGACCAAAACAAACTGTTCTGGAGCTTAGCTGTTTCCTTTTTTGTAATCAGCAAGGAATTTTTCCAGGCCAATATCGGTCAATGGATGCTTCAACAATCCTGTGATCACGTTGAGCGGACAAGTGACGACATCAGCACCTGCCTCTGCACACTGGATCAGGTGCATCGTATGTCGAAGTGATGCGGCAAGGACTTCAGTCTCAAAGCCGTAGTTGTCGTAAATCAATACAATTTGCTCGATCAGGGCCATTCCATCAGAGCTGATATCATCCAGCCTTCCGATGAAAGGAGACACAAAGCTCGCACCGGCTTTAGCAGCCAGGATTGCCTGACCAGCATTGAAAATAAGTGTACAATTGGTCCTGATACCCTCGTCAGTCAAAGCTTTGATAGCCTTTACACCATCTTTGATCATCGGGATCTTAACCACTATTTTGTCATCGATCTTGGCCAGTTCTTTTCCTTCCTTAACCATGGTCTCGAAATCAGTAGAAATAACTTCGGCACTTACATTGTCATCCACAAGGTCACAAATGTCTTTGTAGTGCTTAAGGATATTAGCCTGTCCGGTAATCCCTTCTTTAGCCATGAGAGATGGATTGGTCGTTACACCATCTAATACCCCCAGGTCGTATGCTTCCTTGATTTCACTAAGATTTGCCGTGTCGATGAAAAATTTCATTAATAAGAATTTGAGGTTAATGCAGGAATGAAACAAAAAAGGCAAACAGAGTATCGCACCGCTACAACCACCTACCCTTGCTACCTTCCGGTCCTGGGGGATTCAGCAGGAGCTGGTCGTACTCGTTTGCCGAGTGCAAAGGTAAATAGGTTTCGAATAAAAAATATGATTATTGACTAAAGTTCAGAGATTGATCTAAAATCTGTGTCTCTGTAGTCGTAATTTGACTCATCCTCTTCGAGATCTTCCATGTTGTCGGATGAGAAATAAGCATTGTCTAAAACATCATCGAAATCGCGAATTTCGAAATCATTAAATTCTCTTTTCATCTCAATTTTCTCCATCTGTTTTGCTGGTTTATGTTACGCTGGTAAAATAACGGATTGTCTAAAATATAAATTCTTTATTAAAATGATATAATCGTTATCAAATTAATATCACCTCTCATGTAAATTTATGATAGTGTTATGTGTGTGTCTGAATTGTTAAAGCCCTCTTTTTTCTTGCGTAAAACGCATGTTTGGTGCGTGTCCGGAGCTGACAATGATAGTACGTGATAGTTATGTAGTTAAACATTGTTATACTTGTTTATTCCAGTTTTAACCCAACATGACATTCAATACCAACCTAAGCAGTAATGCCAGATTACTTTTAATGCTTAAGAAGATTTCTTTTTTATTATTTATACCTTTTTGTTTTTGCTCTACCCCGCAGCCTGAAGAAAAAGAAGATCAGTTCTCTCTACATATACGCACGTCGGATCCGTTGTCTCCTGAAGATGAGCGGTTGGCTTTCAAACTCCCGGAAGGGTTTAAGGCTCAGCTTTTTGCTTCAGAGCCGGATATTGGGAAACCCATGAACATCAGCTTCGACCCAAAAGGCAGGATGTGGGTTACCCAGTCCAATGAATATCCTTTTTACGATTCTGCCGGTGTGGGGCCTGACCGTATTTCCATCCTCGAGGATACCGACGGAGATGGGAGAGCGGATAAAATCCAGGTTTTTGCTGACTCACTAAATATACCAATAGGGATCACACCGGTAGTTGATGGTGCAATAGCCTATAGCATTCCTTATGTATATCATCTGATTGACAAAGATGGCGATGATAAAGTGGATGAAAGGAAGATTTTATTGAGTGGTTTTGAGTATAAAGATACACATGGCATGATCAATAACTTTTTCAGAGGTCTTGATGGCTGGATCCATGCCGATCATGGTTTTTCCAATGTATCTAAAGTAGTAGGTACTGACAATAAAGAGCCTCTGGTGATGCAATCGGGTAATACATTCCGGTTTCATCCGGATGGGACCGGAGTGGAATTCACCACCACGGGAAGGGTAAATCCTTTTGGATATGCCATGGACGAGTATGGGTATATGTATTCGGTGGACTGTCACTCCAGCCCTATTTACCAGTTGATCAGGGGTGCCGATTATCCCCATTTTGGTAAGCAGCCTACAGGCATTGGTTTTGGTCCGTATATGATGCGTCACGAATACGGATCTACAGCCCTGGCAGGACTGGAATACTATGCGGGTGAGCAATTCCCCGAAGATTACCGACAAAATTTTTACCTGGGAGATGTGGTGAAATGCAGGGTCTACCGCAGTTCGATTAAGATGAATGGAACAACTCCCATTCCCACATGGGAGCCTGACTTTATTGTCAGTGATGATCCCTGGTTTCGGCCTGTTGATGTGAAGCTTGGTCCGGATGGAGCACTATATATCGCTGATTTTTATAACAGTATCATTGGGCATTATGAAGTGCCACTGGATCATCCGGCTCGTGATAAGCAAAGAGGCAGGATCTGGAGGATTACCTATGAAGGGAGTGAAGACAGGCATGTGGCTACAGACTGGACAAAGCAAGACCTGGCCGGCTTGATCAAAGGACTTGATGACCCCAGCCAGACAGTTCGCATGATGGTGGCGGATCAGATATTTGATCGGTTTGGTCAGGATGCACAGGCTCAGATCAAAACATTGGTAAGTAGCGATAATGTTTCGAAAGAAGCATTTGTTCATGGTATGTGGTTGTTGTTCAGATTAGAGGCTTTGGAGCGTGATCTGCTTATGAAAGGATTGAATCATTCAGCACCTGAAGTGAAGGTACATATGCTTAGGATCCTGTTTGAACTAGAAAATCCTGATCCGTCAGTTCTGGCATCCACAAAATCAATGATCAGTGATCAAAATCCTCACATTGTCAGGGCAACTACCATGTTATTGGCCAGACACCCAAGGGAAGATCAGGTCAGGACATTTTTGGACTTATTGGCAAAGACGCCTCAGGAGGATTCACATTTGTATTATTCAATTCGCCAGGGATTAAGAGACCATATGCGGGATCAATCCATTCTAAAAAATGTAAATCAGAAGAAATGGAATGAGCAGGATTTCAGGTATCTGGCAGATGTCATGATGGGGGTTGATAATTCCCATGCAGCTTCTTTTATGCTCGCACACATACAACAATATAATGAATCCACTGATGTCCGGTTGAAGTATACCACTCATATTGCAAGGTATATTGGAAGTGGTGAGATGGATATATTAGTATCTACCTTGAGAAAGCAATTCAGCGATGATCTGGATATGCAGTATCAGACCTTCCTGGCATTACAAAGAGGAGTGGAGCAGAGTGGAAAGAATGTATCAGGAGAGGGTAAAAAATGGGCAATCAGCCTGGCTCAGGCATTTTTGGAGGATACTTCAGGTAACAATAATTGGGCAGTCATTCCACTTGGCAAAGCTTTTAAAGCTAATACCTGGAGGTATGAGGAATTTGAGGAGTTGGGAGGTAAAAATGTCTTGATAGGAAGCTCTCGCACACAGAGAAACTCAAATGTCTCTCAACTAAGATCAAGTTCTTTTACTTTACCTGCTTCATTATCGTTTACCCTGGTAGGTAATAAAAATGCTCCCGGTGATGGTGAAAACGCATCGCCACCCACTAATAGAATTGAATTATTTGTAGATGGAAAGGAGAAAGCTGAAAGGGTAATAGAAATCACCTCTCCTAAGCAAGTTGAAGAGATATCATGGGACCTGGGCAACCTTAAGGGCAAAACAGGATATCTCATTTTGACAGATGCGGCGCTGGGTTGGGGAGAATATATCGGCATTTGTGACGTCAGTGCATCGTTCCCGGCATTGCCAGCCATGAGCCCACGCATGGTAGCGGAGAGGCAAATATTTGCCTGTGAAGTCGCAGAGAATTTCAAAGTAATGGCTATGACACCCCGGTTGATTGCACTGCTGGAAGATAAAAGTGCAGATGTGCTGGTACGAGCTGCTGCTGCAGATGCCTTGTTGATCAACTCACCAGATAAAATTAGTGTGGTTGGAAATGTGGTGGCTAATTTCGATGAGCCTCAGCTATTGCAGCGAAGGCTGATAGCATCGCTCGGGGCTGTGCAGTCAGCTGAAAGTCAGTCAATAATCACCTCAGTATTAGATAGTCTTTCCTTTGATATTCAGAAAGAAGCGGTGCTTTTGATGTCCAATAATACCGGAGGTATCGACGTGATTTTAAATGGAGCAGGTCAGATGGATATCTCACCCAAGATACTCCTGGACCCTCAAATCAATGAACGATTGAGTGCTAATATGAACAAAAGCCAACGGGAGACATTGGCTGCCCTCACCCAAAATCTGACACCGTTTTCAGAGGAGGTGCAAAAGCAGGTTGAAGATCGCATCAGAAATTTCTCCACACAAGATGTATCGGTTTCAGTAGGGAAAAATGTGTTTCAGCAGAATTGTGCCATATGTCACCAAATTGGAGGACAGGGAGGTAATATTGGTCCTCAACTGGATGGAATTGGCAATTGGGGATTGCAGTCTCTGTCTGAAAAAATCCTGGATCCCAACAGGAACATTTCCAAGGCCTTTGTCAACTATAAGATTGAATTGAAAGACGGTAGGATCGCCCAGGGATTATTTAGAAGAGAAGAAGGCAAGGTCAAGGTATTTGCCGATATATCAGGCAATGAGTTTTCCTACTCGTCTGATGAGATCAAGTCAATGAATGCATTGCCGTTTACCCTGATGCCTGATAATTTTTCAACTGTTATTTCCGAAGGTGATTACTATCACCTGATGAGTTACCTATTAAGCCAAAACTAAAGATATGAAGTCTATTACACTATTGATGAGCCTGCTTCTCCTGGTAGCCTGTGGGGGAAGTGAAAAACAATCCAAACAGATATCATATAAGAAAAATATACTTTATGATCAGTTTGTGACGGAAGGAATTGCCACAGGAGATGTAAATCACGATGGACTGCTTGATATAATGTCAGGTCCATTTTGGTTTGAAGCCCCTGACTGGAAGCGCCACGAAATCAGACCCGTGAAGACCTTCGATATTACCAAGGGGTGGAGTGATTCATTCCTGAACTTTTCTTTGGATGTAAATAAGGACGGATGGATCGATTTTGTGAGAATTGACTTTCCGGGTACGGGTGCTTATTGGTATGAGAATCCTAAAAATGAGGAGGGACACTGGAAGGAGTACCTTTTTGATAGCACTGCCTGCAATGAATCTCCTATGATGGCTGATCTGGATGCTGACGGAATTCCCGAACTGATCTTTGGTAGTGGAAATAAAGAGATGAAATGGTTCAGACTTACCGATAATACCCCTTATTGGGAGACCAATGCACTTAGTGCCACGGGTGCGCCTGGCACAAACAGATTTTCGCATGGATTGGGACATGGGGATATCAATGGGGATGGCAGAGAAGATGTGATGGTAATAGAAGGTTGGTGGGAAGCCCCCGAAGATCGCATGCAAATGCCCTGGAAGTTTCACAAAACCTCCCTTGGGGAGCCTTGTTCACAAATGCATACGTACGATTTTGATGCTGATGGAGACAACGATGTGATCACCAGCTCTGCCCACAATTATGGCATCTGGTGGCATGAGCAAATGAAAGATGCTAGCGGTGAGATCTCATTTGTCCGACACCTGATAGATAGCACTTTTTCCCAGACCCATGGGGCTGCGCTTGTTGATGTGAACATGGATGGATTGCCAGATCTGATCACAGGAAAGCGTTTCTTTGCTCATAATGGAAAAGATCCGGGAGGAATGGATCCACAGGTAATCTATTGGTTTGAATTGAAAAGAGATGAAAACAATAAGCCCACCTGGGTCCGTCACCTGATTGACGACAGTTCAGGGGTGGGGCTACAGGTGATCGTTGAAGACATCAATGGCGATGGATTGAAAGATATTTTAATAGCCAATAAAAAAGGTATTTTCTATTTTGAATGTGAGGAGGTGAAAGAAGGCTAATCTTTTTGATGATCAAATTTTCCTCCATATTTGTTGAATTGTTTTCACATTAACTCGTTAATAAGATGGGAAAAGGAGACAAAAAGACCAGAAGAGGTAAGATAAAGATGGGAACATACGGCGTCTCAAGGCCTAAGAATTCTGGTTCAGAAAAAGTTGCTGACAAACCAAAGAAAGCGGATAAGAAATAGTTTAATGAGGAGACTGCTCTTTTGCTTGCTACTATTTGTTTCAGGGCAGGTTGTAGTTGCACAGACAAAAACATATGTAGGAGTAAAGGGTGGGGGAAACTTTTCTTCGGCTTACTTTGAGCGAACGATAGGTAACGCATTAATCTCAACAGATTATATCACGAGTTACCATGGGGGAATTATTTTCCGTCATTTCAGCAGACAGAAGCAGAGTTCCTTTCTAAATGCCGGTTTGCAATCAGGCATCAACATGGTGAATAAAGGCTGGAAGCAGGTATTTCCTACGGAGGAGCCATCCTATTCTACCCGACTCACTTATTTAGAATTCCCGGCAGAAGCCTTCATCTATTTCGGGCATCGGAAAATGAAGCCTTTCTTCACGCTGGGGTTTTATCTCGAGCACCTCGTTTCCATTGATAAAGATCCGGATCCCAATCTGGAGAATATAGGTCAGGCAGATTTTTATCCTTATGATGAGACAAGAGACCGAACCTTTGGGTACGGAGTGAGAATAGGCCTTGGCATTCAGCGTGACTTTGGATTTGGAACAGTACAGCTGGATGGCTTCGCATCATTTAGTTTCAGGGACATGCTAGATTACGGGTCTTTTGATACCGGTATACCGGACCTGTCCAATAGTTATGTATTGGGTGTTTCCGCAGCCTACCTGATTTCATTTGGAAAACTGGATTTCTAAGGCTTTTATTAGTTTTATTTAATCTCACAGTTACCAAATAGTTGTGATTCCTGGCCGGAATTATTAAAAAATCGTTTAACTTATTGAGAGATCAAATTAATAAGTATTATTGTTTATCAACTAGTAAAACTATGGCCGCAACACAACTAACAATCGAAAAGAGACTTATTGAAGCAAAAGATAAACTCAGTCAACTACAGATTGAGGATGAGTTGGTATCAGAGATAGAATGGTGCCTTGGAAGCTTTGCTCATGACCAAAATCCAAAAGGATTATATGAGAAAGCCGATCAGGCGTTGAAAGCTCTGACGAAATTCAAAAAGAAGAACGACAAGAAAGTTTCAAAAAAGCTATTGGATGACCTTACCAAGGCCATCAAAAGCAATGGCAAGTAAATCAGGCCAAGTGCTGGTTGGCTACATCCAGCAAAGCCTGTCGGTCTACTTCAATTGTATCGTCTGAGTAGATGTGTCCGGAAAGATCGGCCACCACACTGGGTTTATAGCCCATCGCAGAAGCGACTTTCTCACAGAACTTGATTTCGCTCTGAAAAATCTTTCCATCTACTTTCATAAGGAATATTACACTATATAGGTAGTCAAACTTTTTATCCGGAGACAGATCCGCCAGGTTAGGGATTGGTTTAGGATTATCAATGATTTGGTCTATTTCTTTTTTATTCAACCCATTTCTTTCCCCCACTTTGTGGATCATTTTAGATTCTTCCTCTGCCAAATGGTTATCTGCCATAGAGAGGTGAACGAGAATATTTATTTGTTCTTTAGTTGATAGCATGTTCGGCTAATAGAATTCATTCCTTAATATAATCCAAATAAATTGAACATTATAAAGATATAATTTCAGATCAGAATTACATGGTGATGACCTATCAATTATATTTTTTTAAAGCTTTTCTTGGATTTAAGGTCTTCTACAAATTAGTTTAGCGGTCATGTTGAGAAAGAACACATACTGGTACTGGCATTTTACACATTCAAACAAGATGTGAATAGCCGAGGTATGTTAAAAATATAATGAAGAAACCCGCTGTTCGCAGCGGGTTTTTTTATGATTTAAAGCCATGAAATAATCATCATTCGGAGCCAGGGTGCTGATTGTTCCATGTGACCATTAAAAAAGACGATTGATATACACATGAAATGTCCATAAAGCTAGCTATACCAACCGAGATTGAATATTTGTTGAAAAACAAGGTTTATAGTAGTTTTTGAGGTATTCGGACATTCCATGTGACCTTTGAAAATCAATATATATACACATGAAACAATTTAAACTCAAGATCAGGCAAAAGAGATTTCTTTCAGATACGATTACCCCTGTAGGTCTGTATCTGAAGATACGCGATCGGTTTGCCAATTCCTTTTTGCTGGAGAGCTCAGACTACCATGGAGCTGAAAACAGCTTCTCCTATGTGTGTTGTGACCCAATTGCAGCGTTCAGGCTTTTTAATGGAAATGTGGATATTGCTTTTCCGGATCAGTCCTCCCAATCATTTAAACTGGAAGAACGCAGTCAGCTTCTGCCGAAGTTTAAAGAATTTCTGAAAACTTTTGAGATGCCGGAGCTGCCGGTCAAAGATGAAAAATCAATAAAGACCGGCCTATTTGGTTACATGGCCTATGACGCAGTGCAGTATTTTGAGGATATCGAGCTGAAAAACACGAAAACTCCCTCTTCAGACATACCACAGATCCAATACCACCTGTTCCGGTTTATCATTGCATTGGATCACTTTAAGAATGAGTGCTTTCTGATTGAAACCTACATTGATGAGAAGGATGATGCAAAATTTGAGGAGCTGACCAACCTCATTTCACAAAGAAATATTCCGTCTTTTAGCTTCAGCAAGGTGGGGGATACAGCATCGAATTTTGATGACAGCAAGTTTCTTGAAAATGTAAAATCAGGGATCAAACATTGTGATTTGGGGGATGTGTTTCAGGTTGTATTTTCAAGGCAGTTCAGCACCTCTTTCAAGGGGGACGAATTCCAGGTTTATCGGGCACTTAGGTCCATAAATCCATCACCGTACCTGTTTTATTTTGACTATGGCGGGTACAAGATCTTCGGGTCTTCACCAGAGGCTCAGATTGTAGTAAAAAACAGGGAAGCGACTATCTACCCCATTGCCGGTACATTCAGGCGGACAGGAGACGATATGGCAGATGCTGAGTTGGCCAAAAAACTGCTTGAGGATCCAAAAGAAAATTCAGAGCATATCATGTTGGTGGATCTTGCCAGGAATGACCTGAGCAAGAGCAGCGATGAGGTGAAGGTAGAGACGTATAAAGAAGTACAATATTATTCCCATGTCATTCACCTGGTATCGAAGGTCACGGGTCAGCTGAGGGCCGATTCTGATCCTCTGGACATTGTAGCGAGTACATTCCCGGCAGGTACCCTTTCAGGCGCGCCAAAATACCGGGCTATGCAGCTGATCAATGAGCATGAGAATATGAACCGTGGTTTTTACGGCGGAGCGATTGGGTTTATGGATTTTGCCGGCAATTACAACCATGCCATCATGATCAGGACATTTATGAGCCGGTCAAACAAGCTTTATTTCCAGGCAGGTGCCGGTATTGTATCCAAGTCTGATCCAAAGAGCGAGGTGCAGGAAGTGTATAACAAATTAGCAGCTTTAGAGTCTGCAATGAAAATGGCTGAAACAATAGAGGGTTGAGAAGATGAAGAAGATCTTGGTTATTGACAATTATGATTCATTTACCTATAATCTGGTGCATATACTCAGGGAGTTGGGATTGAATAATGATATTGAAGTACATCGTAATGACAAGATACCAGTAGGGTATGCAGATGATTTTGAAAGTCTTCTGTTTTCGCCAGGTCCCGGATTGCCAAGTGAGGCTGGGATTATGCCGGAAATGATCAATGAGTACGGGTCTTCCAAAAAGATACTAGGTGTTTGCCTGGGGCATCAGGCAATTGCTGAGGTTTTCGGGGCTAAGATCTTTAACCTGCCCATCGTATTTCACGGAGTGGCTACCAAAGTGAACCTCACTGAGGTAAAAGACCCTCTTTTTGAAAGTTTACCCGATTCGTTCAGAGTGTGCCGATACCATTCATGGGCAGTGGAACCCAAATCACTCAATGACAATTTGCAGGTGACAGCGCTCGATGATGAGGGTAATATCATGGCGATCAAACATGCTACCTATAATGTGCGGGGAGTGCAGTTCCATCCGGAATCTGTGATGACCGAGCATGGAATAAAAATGATCGATAACTGGATTCAACAATAGCAACATGAAAGACGTTCTCAATAAATTATTTAAGTATCAGTCACTATCCAGACAAGAGGCTTTTAATATCCTGTCAAACCTCGCGACGGGGCAGTACAATCAGAGCCAGATGGCAGCATTCCTGACGGTCTACCTGATGCGAACCATTACCGTGGAGGAGCTGGCAGGCTTTAGAGATGCCATGCTGGAGCTTTGTGTGAAGGTACCTGTTGATGATTACAATGCGATAGATCTCTGTGGTACTGGTGGAGATGGGAAAAACACATTTAACATTTCTACTATCTCGTCTTTCGTGGTAGCCGGAGCAGGACAGATGGTCGCAAAACATGGTAACTACGGGGTATCCAGTGTGTCGGGATCATCCAATGTGCTGGAGCATTTCGGGGCTAAATTTTCCAATGATATCGATACACTGAAAAAGAGTCTTGACAAAGCAGGAATTTGCTTTATGCATGCACCACTTTTCCATCCGGCTATGAAAAATGTAGGTCCTGTGAGAAAGGAGCTGGGAGTGAAGACTTTCTTCAATATGCTGGGTCCGATGGTAAATCCCGCCATGCCTAAAAATCAATTGGTGGGTGTATTTAGTCTGGAGCTGGCCAGGCTCTATGGATACCTGTATCAGAATACAGATAAGAAATATGTGATCTTACATGCTCTTGATGGATACGATGAAGTTTCTCTGACCGGAAATTTCAAGATGGTGATGAACGAACGGGAGGAGGTATTCAGTCCAGCAGACCTTGGTCTGAAAACGGTGACCCAGGAAGAGATTCATGGTGGGGAGACGGTAGCTGATTCTGCCAGGATTTTTGAATCTATCCTGAATAATAAGGCCACTGACGCCCAAAAGGATGTGGTCATCGCCAATGCAGGACTGGCCATAGCTGTAGGCAAACAGATCCCGATTGAAGAGGGTATAAGTCAGGCAAAAGAATCATTGGCTTCAGGAAAAGCCCTTGATTCATTCAAACAATTTGTTTCCATAAACCAGTAAGAGGATGAGCATTCTGGATCAGATAGTAGCGGATAAGCGGAAAGAAGTAGAAGAACGGAAGGCATTGTTTCCAGTGAAGTTGCTGGAGCAGAGTCCCTATTTTGAGGGTAAGGTAGTTTCCATGAGTCAATACCTACGACGACCTGATAAAGTCGGCATCATTGCGGAGTTCAAAAGGCAGTCGCCCTCCAAAGGGATCATCAACAACAAGGTAAGCGTCGAGAAAGTCTCTATCGGATATATGCAAGCTGGTGTGGCAGGCTTGTCTATCCTGACTGATAAGAAATATTTTGGAGGTAAAAGCGAGGACCTCACCACAGCCCGTAGTTTCAACTTTTGCCCGATCCTCCGCAAGGATTTTATTGTGGATGAATATCAGCTGATCGAAGCTAAATCTATTGGCGCCGACATCATCCTCCTGATAGCAGCTTGTCTGACTCCTGGCGAGATCAAAAACCTGGCTTCGATGGCACAAGACCTGGGAATGGAGGTGCTCCTCGAGGTGCACAATAAAGAGGAACTGGAACGGTCGCTGACAGAGAAAGTAAATATTGTAGGTGTCAACAACCGGGACCTGAATACATTCGTCACAGATGTGAAGACCAGTAAAGAGCTGGCGGAATTGATCCCGGATAATTTTCTTAAAATATCCGAAAGTGGAATCAGTGAACCTCAAACTGTTGTTGACTTGATGGGGCATGGCTTTGAGGGCTTCCTGATTGGTGAGAATTTTATGAAAACCACCAGTCCGGAACGTGCCTGCAGAAATTTTGTGAAAGGGATCAAAGAACTGATAAAATGAACCTGAAGCTAAAGGTTTGTGGCATGCGGGAGGCTGAGAATATCAGAAGCCTCGAGGGTGTGGCACCCGACTTCATGGGATTGATATTTTTTGATAAATCACCCAGGGACGCTTCAGGCTACGAGGTGAAGGATGATCTGGCAAAAGGCATTGCACGAGTTGGGGTATTTGTAAACCCGGCTAAGGAAGAGGTGCTGGAAAAGGCCAGGAATTATCACCTTGACTACGTTCAGCTTCATGGTGATGAGTCGGTTAGCCTTGCTAAGGAACTTAAAGATGCTGGGCTGGGAGTGATCAAAGTTTTTCGGGTGAATGATGAGTTGCCTGTGGAAGCTATGAGACCATTCGAAGGTGCAGTGAATTTTTTTCTCTTCGATACCAGGACCAGATTGTTTGGAGGGAGCGGTGAGAAGTTTGACTGGGAAATTTTAAAGGCATATCCGTTTGATACTCCGTATTTTCTGAGTGGGGGTATTGAGCTGGAAGACATAGGACATATAAAAACCCTGGATTTACCGGGTCTGTTTGCGATTGATATCAACAGCAGGTTTGAGGTGACACCGGGGCGAAAAGACATTGAAAAAATTAAAAAGGTGAAGGAGTTGCTATGAGTGTACAAGTATCAAAATATCAGGTGAGCCAGAAAGGCTATTATGGGAAGTTCGGAGGAGCTTACATACCGGAGATGCTTTACCCCAATGTGGAGGAGCTTCGGGAAAACTATCTTCAGATCATCAATGAACCCTCTTTTCAGGCCCAGTTCAGGTCGTTGCTAAAGGATTACGTGGGAAGACCTACACCTTTGTATTTCGCTTCCAGGCTTTCGGAGAAGTATGGGGCTAAGATCTACCTGAAACGTGAGGATCTTTGCCATACGGGTGCTCACAAGGTGAACAATACCATCGGGCAGATCCTCCTCGCCAGGGCTTTGGGTAAAAAAAAGATCATTGCGGAGACAGGAGCAGGACAACATGGTGTAGCCACGGCCACCGTATGCGCGCTGATGGGTATGGACTGTGTCGTTTACATGGGTGAGATTGATATGGCCAGGCAAAAGCCCAATGTGGAACGTATGAAGATTTTAGGAGCACAGGTGATTCCTGCTACTTCAGGTTCCAAGACTCTGAAAGACGCTACTAACGAAGCCATGCGTCACTGGATCAATAATCCGGCAGATACACATTATATCATTGGGTCTGTGGTAGGTCCGCACCCTTACCCGGACATGGTGGCCCGCTTTCAGTCTGTAATCAGCGAAGAGATCAAAGCTCAGCTGCTTGAAAGTGAACAAAAGACAGACCCGGATTTCATTTTTGCCTGTGTCGGCGGAGGAAGCAATGCCGCCGGAGCATACTATCATTATTTAGATAAAGAAAATGTAAAGCTCATTGCAGTTGAGGCATCAGGGCTTGGTAACGAATCCGGCAAATCAGCAGCTACGACAGCTCTGGGAAAAGAGGGTGTGCTTCACGGAAGCCGCACTTTATTGATGCAAACACCTGATGGTCAGGTGATTGAGCCTTATTCAATTTCTGCAGGGCTGGACTACCCCGGTATTGGGCCCTTCCATGCCAACCTGTTCGATTCAGGGAGAGCACAGTTTGTCGGCATTACCGACGAAGAGGCGATGAATGCCGGATTGACATTGAGCCGGCTGGAAGGTATCATCCCGGCAGTGGAGTCGGCGCATGCTTTTGCGGCTTTGGAAAAGGTAGATTTAGGAAAAGATAAGATAGTAGTGGTCAACCTTTCCGGAAGGGGAGATAAAGACCTGGAAACGTATATAAAATGGGGAAAATACTAACTGAGATGAACAGAATCGATCAGGCATTCGAATCTGGAAATAAGGATATCCTGAATGTGTACTTTACCGCAGGATACCCGAGACTGAATGATACCATAAGGATCGCAAAAGCCCTGGAATCTGCTGGAGCAGACATGATCGAAATAGGAATCCCTTTTTCTGACCCTGTTGCTGATGGACCTACCATTCAGGAGAGTAGCACACAGGCCCTGAAAAACGGGATGAATCTGAAGCTGCTCATGAAGCAGTTGGAAGGATTGAGAGAGCAGGTAAGCATTCCTGTGCTACTAATGGGATATGTAAACCCGATCCTGCAATATGGTTTTGAGACCTTTTGTCAGGACTGCGAGCGCGTAGGTGTCGATGGCCTTATATTGCCAGACCTGCCACTTTATGAGTATGAAGAGCTGTATCAGGGAGTGTTGGAGAAGCATGGACTGTACAATATCTTTTTGATCTCTCCCCAGACCCTTGATTCTCGAATCCGCAAAATCGATGAGCTCTCAAGCGGCTTCGTATATATGGTGTCTTCCAGTAGTATCACCGGGGCGAAAGGTGATATTTCAGAAGAGCAGATCAACTATTTCAACAAGGTCAATTCCATGGGACTGAAAAACAAAAGACTCATCGGATTCGGGATCTCTAACAGAAAAACATTTGGTGAAGCCTGTGAATACGCAGACGGAGCCATTATAGGAAGTGCCTTCATCAAATTGCTGAGCGAAGATGCTTCCGACAATAACATCAGGAAATTTATCCAGGAAATAAAAGGAGTGTCATGATTATTCAATTCGAACCCAATATCTCTCAGGAGTCACGACAAATAGTGGCTGAGGAGATGAAAGCGCATAAGTACAAAACCACCGAGGTGAAAACGCAGAAAGGCGATTATCTGGTAGGTATTGGAAAAGAGCATTTTGACATCCGCAAGATTGGACATCTTGACGGCATTAAGGACATTCATGTTGTTTCCGACGATTATAAGCTTGTTTCCTCCAAGTGGAAAGTCAATCAAACTCAGATCGATTTAGGTGACGGTATCAAGATTGGTGATGGTGAATTTGCCATCATGGCCGGTCCGTGTAGCATCGAAGGCGAGGAAAATATCATGAAGACCATTGAGCATCTAAAGGCCAATGGATTGAGTATTATGCGTGGGGGCGTTTTTAAACCCAGAAGCTCTCCTTATTCCTTTAGAGGTATGGGCCTGGAAGGTCTCAAACTTTGGTACAAGCTGGCCAGAGAGCACGGTATTAAGATCGTGACTGAGGTCATGCAGGTTTCCCAGATTGAGGAGATGTACGAGTATGTGGATATTTACCAGGTAGGAGCCCGAAACACCCAGAATTTCAACCTGCTCGATGAGCTGGGCAAGGTAGACAAGCCTGTCATGATCAAACGGGGTATCTCAGGTACCATCGATGAACTTCTATACAGTGCAGAGTATGTTTTCTCTGCTGGTAATGAGCGACTCATGCTGTGTGAGCGTGGTATCCGTACCTACGAGCGAGCATCCCGAAATACATTTGATATCAATGCCATTCCAATCCTTAAGGATAAGACCCATTTGCCGGTGATTGCCGATCCTTCGCATGGCATTGGCATCCGGGATTATGTGGAACCTATTGCTTTGGCCTCTACCATTGCGGGTGCTGACGGTGTGATCTTCGAGGCTCATGAGGTGCCGGACAAAGCGTTATCAGACGGTCAGCAGACGTTAAGTTTTGATGCGTCGAGCAGATTGATAGCAAAGATCAGGAAGGTGTTGGAGCTGAATGGCTCATACTGAAAACGGAGTAGATGAAATTAGCGATTGTAAAATACAATGCGGGGAATGTGCAGTCCCTGACATTTGCTTTGAACAGGTTGGGAATTGAGCCTGTCCTTACAGATGATCCGGATGAACTGTTTTCAGCAGATAAAGTGATCTTTCCC
>JAHCMM010000198.1 GCA_019192515.1 Cyclobacteriaceae bacterium SS2 | reverse complement strand
CATCCAGGCTTCTTCCTTTAAAATAATCGTTCTCACCCCATATTTGGACAAGGATCTCCTCCCTGGTGACCAGCTTATTGCAATTGATAGATAAAAGCTTCAGGAGATCTGCTTCAATTTGTGTCAGATCAATCTTTTGATCTGCATTACTTAACTTGAGATTCGTGGTATCAAACCGGTATTTACCCAAAAGAATCTCTTCCCCGGTCTTTGTATGATTACCGGAGCGTCGCAGAAATACCCGTACCCTATGAGTCAGTTCTTTGATAGAAAAGGGTTTGGTTACATAATCATCTCCACCGATTTCAAAACCTTTTAGTTTATCCTCCTCCAGCGATTTAGCTGTCAGAAAGATAATGGGAACAAACTCATCTTTAGCCCGGATAGCTTTGGCCAGATTAAATCCATCCATTCTCGGCATCATCACATCCAGCAAACACAGGTCAAACCCCACTGCATCAAACTGGGACAAGGCTGCTTCTCCGTCAAGTGCCCAGTGTACTTCATATCCCAGCGCCTTCAGGTGATCCTCAATGACAAACCCCAGGTTGGTATCATCCTCCGCTATCAGAATCCTGGCATTCATACCTGCGGGAATTTTAGTGTAAAACAAGTTTGCTGACTGTCACTCTCCAGGGTCACTTCTCCTTTCATCAATTTGGTAGACTGCTTTACAAAGTACAATCCCAAACCGAAACCTTTCACATCATGCTGATCCCCCTTAGGAACGCGATAGAATTTATTAAAAATCTTCTTCTGGTATTTCTTTGGNATCTCACTCCCTTCATTGCAAACATCCAATACCCACCAATTGTCACGGATCCTCGATCTGACCTCAACATTTCCATGACCATATTTTTTAGCATTATCAAGCAGATTGAAAAAGATGGTCTCCAGCAAATGAGAGTCTCCTTTCATTTTTACGGGTCCATCACTTTTGGATTTTTCCAGTTCCAGCTGCTCCCGCTCCTGAAAATAGTCCATTACATCATCCAGGATGCTTTCAGGATCCAGTATCTCAAACTTTTGTACCTGATAGTGATCAATAAATGAAGCCTTCAGCAACTGATTGACCTGCTTTTCTAACCGGACAACCTCCTCCATCATTATCCCCGAATATTTTTTTTGCCTCTCACTTGTAGCACTATCCGCTATCACTTCAGAAGACACCTTTAGGGTCGATAATGGCGTTTTGAACTCATGGGTTATGTTGTTGAAGAAATCCCTTTGAATCTCGCTCAGCCTCTTTTGCCTCAGAATAATAAACATGGCGTAACCGAAAAAAGCTACAATGAGGAGGGTAAGAACCGTGGTAAACTGCCAGAAGCCCATCTCACTGACCAGACCGGCTTTTTTTGATGGAAAATAAACACCAAAGTAATATTCATCCTTGACCAGATCTGGAAGCTTGCCAGAAGGAGTTTGTTCTACAACACCACTCATCGGCACAAATTGCCCATAAACCATCTGATCAGTCTGACAATCATACACGCCATATTCGAAATCCAGCTCAATGTTTCTTTTCTGAAACTCGCCTGTAATGAGATAGTCAAGGGATTTCAGGTCAATCTTATAGTTGGTTCGGGCTATAAAATAATTGCTGGACACCTGATCAATGGGATCATTCGAAGGGATATCATTGCCATTGATCACACAAAGGGATTCTACTACACTCTTTAGGGCCATTTGTACTGACCGGTTGAACTGCTCCTCATGACTGTCCAGCGCACGGGATACCCAAAAGATCTGGGTGAACATGATCCCAGCAATAGCCACAACGCCTAGCAGGATCAAAACACGAACAGGTGTGTTTTTCATTTTATAAAAATAGCATGTTTGATCCTCGAACCGGAAACTTTAACATCCCATTAACAATCAGCAGTAGCGTGTAATTGCAAGTGGGATGAATGGTGGTAAAACAAAAATGCCTGCCTGTGAAAAACAGGCAGGCATCTAATAATCATGTGGGAAGTACTGGACTCGAACCAGCGACCCCCGCCCTGTCAAGGCGATGCTCTGAACCAACTGAGCTAACTTCCCATAATTACGAGGGCTGTTGATGCGCTCGGATCACAAAAATAACTTTACTCATAAGATTTTCTCAACGGTTATGGAAAATATAGTTGATTCCCTTTCATTGTTATCAATAATCCTTAGATTGATTTGTAACTTTAATTTCAAAACTCCCGAAAATGGAAATCAAAAATATTCTGGTACCAGTAGATTTTTCAGATTGTTCTAAAAATGCCTTGAAAGTAGCCATCGACCTGGCGCAAAAATGTGGAGCTAAGATCCATATGGTCAATTCTATTCACATCCATTCACCTCATCCGGATATCAGCGGAGGCAATCTGATCAATTCTCTGCTTACAGACTATGAAGATCAGATTCAGGCATCTTTTAATGAACTGGAGTCTGATTTAATTGAACTCAAGAATATACCGCATGAGTCTGATCGCTTCATTGCCTACCTTGTGGATGCCATTTTCAGTGAGACCCAAAGAAAAGACATTGACCTGATCGTGATGGGTACACGGTCAGACCATTCCAATATCGAAAAATTTGTTGGTAGCAATACTACCGATATCATTAGAAGTGCTAAGGTTCCTGTTTTGGTGATCCCGGAATCAGCAAAAACTTTCGGTCCTCAAAAGATCGGTCTGGCATCCGATTTTGAAGGGCTTGTTAACTTCAAGAACCTTGAGATTTTGACCAAACTTAGTGACTTGTACAATTCGGAAATCCTGATTTTCCATGTGGCGCAGGACCCGACAGATGTGACTGTTGCCACGCAAAAGAAAATGAAAGAGCTTCACGAAAAGTTTTTAAATCATAAAGCATCAGTAAGGACCATCGAAGCAGATACTGTCATAAATGGAGTGAAAATGTTTACTTCCTCGCATAAATTAGACTTACTATCTGTAGTGCCCAAGGAGCATAACTTTTTTGAAAAGTTGTTTAAAAAGTCCATCTCCAAGACCATTGCATTGAACCCAAGTGTTCCTTTACTCACCATTCCTCAATTCTAAATGGAGGACGGGATTCAGAAATTCAGCAGAGAATTTCTAAAACCTCTCTATATTTCATTTTGCGAAGCATGGGCTGATCAGGAGCCAGGTTTGTCACTGTCTTATGAACTCTTTGTTCAAAGATTGACAGATAAACTGAATATCAAAGAGGATGTTTCCGTCCTGGCAGTTCGTGATGAGGCTATTCAGGGATTTGTTTTACACACCCTCAATACGTACCACAACAAATGGTGTGCATACAATGGTGGAACTGGTGTGATTCCGGAAGCCCGTGGAAAGGGATTGGCTAAAAAGCTTTATGAGACTGTAATCCCTCTTTTGGAATCTCAGCGAGTAGACCAGGTCATCCTTGAAGCTGTGAAAAAAAATAAAAGAGCCATCCATGTCTATGAACACATTGGGTTTGAAATCGTGCAGGGATTTAAATGCTATGCTAAAAGAGGTTATTTCTATACAGACAGGAAGTTCGACCTAAGAATTAAAGATTCGATTAGTCCGCAATACAGCTTATTTTGGGAAATGGAACCTTGTTTCCTCGATCAACCGCAGCAGTTAAAATTTAATCTTCACAATGAATTGATACTGGAAGCTTATAATGAGGATGACATCACAGGTTACATCATTTTCCAACCCCGGCTGGGCAGAATCAGTCAGATAGCCATTAATCCAAAGTATAGAGGTCAGGGTATAGGTAATTTTTTGGTATGTGAGGCATTTGAAAGATCTGCCACCACTCATATGACCATCATGAATGTGCCGGAAGCCAATGTGTCCTTCAATACCTTCCTGAAAAATATTGGATTTATCAATGAAATAGATCAGTATGAAATGGTACTCGACCTTAAATAAAAATACGGCATCAAACGAGCTATTTCCATTCATGTTAATTTAGCACCATGCATTTCTCAGCAATAGCAGAAATCGTAGGCGGCCAAATGGTGCAACTTTCTAAAGATGGAGCCATTGACGAGTTGGTCATTGATTCGCGACAGGCTACCGGACAAGAGAAAATGCTTTTTTTCTGCCTGGTTGGCCACCATCATGATGGCCACCAGTTCGTTTCTGAGGTTTACCAAAAAGGCCTTCGGAATTTTATCGTTTCCAATGCGGTGGCTATACCCAAGGATGCTAATCTGATCAAAGTGGCAGACACACTTGATGCCCTGCAAAAACTGGTAGCTCATCACAGGTCATCATTCAATATACCTGTAGTTGGCATCACCGGTAGCAATGCCAAAACCATGATAAAAGAGTGGTTGAGTACAGTCTTATCGGAAAAATATCAGGTTGTAAAAAGTCCGAAGAGCTATAATTCTCAGGTAGGTGTGCCCCTTTCTGTGTGGCAGCTAAATAATCTTCATGAGATAGGCGTCTTTGAAGCGGGAGTCTCCGAAAAGGGAGAGATGACAAAACTTGCCAATATCATTCAACCAACAATCGGGATCTTTACCAACATCGGAGAAGCCCATAGCCAGGGCTTTGGATCATTGGCCGAAAAAATTGAAGAAAAATCCCGGCTATTTGAAAGTGCTGATAAAATCATATGTTGCAAAGACCACCAGGAAATTCATCAGCATTTGGTGAAAACATATGGGGGGAAAGTCATTGCCTGGAGCATTCATTCACCCTCTGAGATCAGTATCACAAAGGACGAGAAGCAGCACTTTTTTAAATATGGCACAACAGAATATGGCTTTAGGTTAGGTGAAAGAGGAGCCCGTGACCTTGAAAACCTTTTTCATGTAATCACTGCAGCTATCATTTGTGGGTTGAGTCAAACCGAAATAGAGGATGGACTAAAGCACATTGTGCCCGTTCCAATGCGACTTGAGCTGAAAAGAGGCATGAACGATACTTATATTTTAGATGACACATATAACAATGATCTGGCAGGACTAAGGATTGCTCTCAACTACCAGCAGCAGCAGACTCAATATTCACGCAAGACTGTGATCCTTTCTGATATCCTGCAATCCGGGCAACAGGATGCTCAGCTATATTCTGAAGTCTATTCGCTTCTTAAGACGCATGCGGTGGACAGGGTAATAGGTATTGGCCCAAAAATTACTGCTTCAGGGGAGCTGTTCGTGATGGATAAGCATTTCTTTCCGGATGTAGAAGCATTCCTGGCATCTGACCNCACCTTTGCCAATGAGATGATCCTGATAAAGGGAGCACGGGTATTCGGATTGGAAAAGATCGTGTCTTTCCTGGAAGAAAAAAATCATGGTACCGTTTTGGAAGTAAATTTCGAATCGTTGCTTGACAACCTCAATAGCTACAGAAATCTTCTCAAAAAGGATGTAAAGCTGATGGTGATGGTGAAGGCATTTGCCTACGGAGGTGGAATAGCTGAAATCGCCAATCTGCTGCAGTATCAGCAAGTTGATCGGTTTGGTGTCGCTTATGTGGATGAAGGGATTTTCCTCAGAAAGCATGGAATCAAAATCCCGATCCTGGTGATGAACCCAAACTGGGAGGCCCTTTCTTTACTCACTACTTTTGATCTGGAAGCCGAGGTCTACAGCCTGACGATGTTTAGGCATATGCTGACAACCTTGAAAAAAATGCCCGGGATCCATCTCAAACTAGAGACTGGAATGAACAGACTGGGGATACCCAGGGAAGATCTTACCGAGGTCAGAACCATACTGGCCAATCATCCTGCGTTGGAGATCAAGGGTGTATTTACACACCTTAGCAGCCAGGAAGAAGCAATCAACGATGATTACACACTTGATCAAATAAAGGACTTTGAACAGTGCTATGAGGATATTGCCTCCACCCTTGGATACAAACCCATCAGGCATGTGCTGAACTCAGCGGGCATTGTACGTTGGCCAGACTATCAGTATGATATGGTCAGGTTGGGCATCGGGTTGTATGGATTTGATGCATCCGGCAAGATGAAAGATCTTCAACCCATCAGTACTTTGAAGACAATTGTATCCCAGGTAAAAAAAGTGAAAAAAGGTGATAGTATTGGATATTCCCGGATGGGAAGGGCACCAATAGACGGTCAGATTGCCATCCTTCCTATCGGCTATGCTGATGGCTACCTGCGTATTTTTGGTAATGGAAATGCCTGGGTAATGATTGATGGAAAGAAAGCTCCCACGATCGGAAATATCTGTATGGACATGACCATGATCGATATAAGCGGGATTGATGTGAAAGAAGGCGATGAAGTTATTTTATTTGGTGAAAACCCTACCATCACTGAGCTCGCCAAATGGGCCCACACGATCCCCTATGAAATCCTGACCAATGTAAGCCAGCGAGTGAAGCGGGTATTTCGGTCGGAGTAGTATGCCTGGAGGCATTACCTCAATCATTCTTCAATACATCAGTGAGCATAAATTCCCGGCCATTGGAATTTGGGATTACGCCAATTACTCCAACAAAAGTCGGAGAATCATAGGGTTTGACGTTGTTGCTCAGCCTCACAAAGATCAATTTCAAACAGATTTACAACCAATCACGTTTACTAAATAACAATCCCAGCAAAATGAAAAAAAGTAAGGTTACCAAAGCAAAAAAACCCTCTGACAAAAAGACTCCTGGCAAAGAGGAGACAAAGGACGATCAAAATAATCGTGGAGGTATTCCGGATATGGATTTCAAAAAGTTATTGGGTTGTGGATAAACCCCGCCACGTTCTTTGCACCCTTGCCTGACCCGTTCTTTGACTGAAAAACCACATCTTTGCTGCATGGAAATCACAGACTTGCAGATCGGCATCCTCGGTGGTGGACAACTCGGCCGTATGGTCATCCAATCCGCCATTGACTTCAACCTCAACATCCACATCATTGACCCGGACCCTAATGCTCCCTGCAAGGATATTGCCCAGTCATTTACTGTGGGGAAACTTACAGATTACGATGATGTAATGGCATTTGGGAAAGACAAAGATCTGATCACTATAGAAATAGAGAATGTGAATACAGACGCCCTGAAGGAGCTACAGAAGATGGGCAAAAAAGTATTTCCTCAGCCTGAGATCATAGAGTTGATTCAGGACAAGCGCAAGCAAAAGACTTTTTATAAAGCCAACAGAATACCAACAGCAGATTTCGTGCTCACAGAAGATCTGGCAGACCTGAAAACCCATGGTTATTTCCTACCGGGTGTGCATAAGTTGGGCAAGGAAGGGTATGATGGCAGAGGTGTGCAGGTGATCCGTACCGAGGCAGATCTTGACAAAGGATTTGACAAACCATCTTTACTGGAAAAACTCATCGACTTTGAAAAAGAGATCAGTGTGATCGTGTCCCGCAACGAGTCCGGTGATATAGCCTGCTTTCCGGTGGTTGAACTGGTCTTTCACAAGGAAGCCAACCTGGTGGAATATCTCTTTGCCCCGGCTGAGATACCCGCCAAAGTAGAAGAAGCAGCCTACGACCTCGCAAAAGATGTGATTGATAAGCTGGACATGGTGGGAATTCTTGCTGTGGAAATGTTTCTCACCAAGGACGGTGATATCCTGGTCAATGAAATCGCCCCACGTACTCACAACAGCGGACACCATACTATTGAAGCTAATATCACCTCACAGTTTGAGCAACACCTGAGAGCTATTCTCAACCTTCCACAGGGTGCTACCGACCTTGTAGTGCCAGCCGCCATGGTAAATGTATTAGGGGAGGAGGGTTACACAGGCAATGCCAAATATCAGGGAATAAATGATTTAATGGCCATGGAAGGGGTACATTTACATTTGTATGGCAAAAAAGTGACCAAGCCCTTTCGCAAGATGGGACATGTCACTGTCACTGCCAAAGATGCCCAACAGCTGAAGGCAACCGTAGATAAGGTCAAGAAAACATCAAAAGTAATCGCATGAGCAAAGTACAGGTAGGTATCATCATGGTCAGTCAATCAGACCTTCCGGTCATGTCTGAAGCTGCTGAAATTCTTGAGGATCTTAATATCAGTGTGGAAGTCACTATTGTTTCAGCCCATCGTACCCCAGACAGAATGGTGGAATATGGTCGCAAAGCCGCTGGGAGGGGCTTGAAAGTTATTATCGCCGGAGCTGGAGGTGCAGCCCATCTTCCTGGTATGGTAGCTTCACTCACCACTTTGCCGGTAATTGGTGTTCCCATCAAATCAAGAAACTCTATTGACGGCTGGGACTCCGTACTTTCCATCTTACAAATGCCTGCTGGTGTGCCAGTGGCCACCGTAGCGCTTGACGGAGCCAAAAATGCTGGCCTGATTGCTGCTCAGATAATCGGTGCTTTCGACGAAAAAGTCTCCAAAGCGATGGCTGATTATAAAGAAGGTCTGAAGAAAAAAGTGCTTGACAGCGCTACAGAGTTGGAAAACAAAGGTTGGAAAGCCAGAAAGATCGGATTTCAATAAATACACAGGTGGCAGATTAAAGTAGGCAGGTGGTGATGCCGTTTTCCGAGCCCTTGCTCTTTACTCTCCGGTCAATACTCCTTCTTCCTCATCGCTCCTTATTCCATCCTGCTCGTTCCTTATTATATTTATCAACATGAAAGCCCCGATCACCGTGTTGCTGACCCTCATCACGATGGCGCTCGTCGCCCAGAGCACTGTAGAAAAGTATGTCCGGGAAGGGGTTCAATATCACGATGCCGGTGACTACCGAAGTGCCCTGGAAGCCTATCAGCATGCTTTGTACCTCAATCCCAAATCATCCCTGGCCAACTATGAAATAGCCATGACATATAGTGTACTTAACGAACATGACAGTGCGTTAAAGTATACTGATATTGTGATTGGCCTTAATGAAAGTAGCCTTATTCCAGCGTATATAGTCAAAGGAAATTCTCTTGATGCATTGGGCAAACCTGAAGAAGCGATATCCACTTACAAGAAAGCTCTCCGGAGGGTAGGAAAGCATTATCTGCTCTATTATAATATGGGCCTTACTTATTTCACGCTCAAAGATCATGAGTCCGCAAAGGAAGCTCTCATAGATGGCATCCGGAATAATCCCACACACAACAGCAGTCATCTGCTCCTTGGGCAGCTGATGTACATCATGGATCAACCGGTCCAAAGCCTGCTTGCGCTGTACTACTTCCTGCTGATGGAGCCCAACTCGAACCGCTCTCCAGGAGCCTACCAACTGGTGACCAGCCAATTAACAGGAAATGCTGAGCGGGAAGGTAACAACATAAATGTCATAGTCCCGGTGACAAATGACAAAAAAGAGGATTTTTCTGCAGCGGCCATGATGCTCTCGATGTTTGGTGCACTGAACCTGTCAGATGAAAACAAAGACCAGACGCCGGAAGAGCAATTTATCTCCAACACGAGGTCTTTCTTTAAAATCCTGGGAGAGCTGAAAACTAAAAAGAACAAAGGCCTCTGGTGGGAATTTTACGTCCCTTTCTTTTATGACCTCGCACTTTCAGACCATCTGGAAACCTATTGCTACTATATCTCCCAATCAGACAATCAAAATGCCATTACCTGGCTGGACAGCAATATTGAACGTATCCAGGCATTGGATCAGTGGCTGAGGTAGGAAATAAGCAAGTAAGTATGTGGCATTGTCTTAATCAGTTCATCAGTCTGTAAGCGCTTTTATAAGATAAGGATTGATATAATAATTGGGTTTGCTTATCTTTTTAATAAGTACCTGATCTTCTGCCAATTGATTCAAATAACCTGCTGCAGTAGGCCTACTCACCCTCAAAGCTTCCTGCACAAATTCAATCTTGGTATATGGTTGCTGAAAGAGATGATTGAGTAAATCCTGACTGTAAAACTTATAATTATCCCTTAGTATATTCTTAAGTTGCTGCATAGCATTCTTAATCCTTTCTACCTTAATTTGAGTTTTTAAAGAGGTATTTTCAATACCCAGAATAATAAATAAAAGCCAGTTTTCCCAGTCATTTTTATCCCTAACTGCCTGAAGTGTACGATAATATTCACTTTTATTTTTAATGATATATTGGCTCAGATATAGGATAGGCAAATCGATCAACTTTTGTAATACGAGATATAAGATGTTTATGATCCTTCCTGTCCTTCCATTTCCGTCATAGAACGGGTGGATGCTTTCAAACTGGAAGTGGATAACAGCCATTTTCACTAAAGGATCTAGATCCGACATTTGTCGATCATTGATAAAACGTTCCAGATTGTGCATCAGGTTCTGAATCTGATCATATTCCTGGGGCGGTGTATACACCACATCGCCAGTTTGTTGATTTCTAAGCTCCGTACCCGGAAGTCTTCTTAATCCCGCATTGTTTTCCTCCAGTACCGATTGGATCTCAATAATATGATTTGAGGTCAACAATTGATTTTTTATTACTATATCATAACCACGCTTTAGAGCCGCTACATAGTTCCTAACTTCTTTTGTTTCAGGAGACACATTTGTCTCAAGCCCAAGAGTAGCTCTGTATAGTTCATCCTGAGTTGTGACAATATTTTCTACTTCTGAACTGTCTTTGGCTTCCTGCATACCCAGTGAATTAATAAGTATGTCCTGTCTGGGAATGCTTCTGGCCACTCCTTTTAACTCAGCAAGTGCCCGATGGGCCTGATTAAGCGCTTTTAATATCGTCTTGGTTTCAAGATCTGAAGCATAAGGAAGAGGTGTGGGTTGCCAGTTCATTATATATTTACAATGTAAAGATTATTTTATTTATTTTACATTAGCCTCATGCAAAGTAAAAATAATTTAACTTTCTTTACATTATTTAGTAATAAAGAAAAGATTCCCCTAAAATTTTATCATTTTTTCCAAAGCATCCGGGTCTTTCTTATTTCTGCAGTTCTCCGATATTGATTGACCGACTTTGCTTCTCTATATGGACACCAACCAATGACCAACATCCCCGGGTCTTTTATAGCATGATAATGGATTGCCCCATTTACCTGTTCGTTTTTTGCCTCACTTCATGTAGATCCGACAGCAACACTAAATCTTCACTTCTCCTCCAGTCTCCACAGACTTATAAATCGCTTCTACTACCGTAATGTCTCTTAAGCCCTCTTCGCCAGGGACCAGCATGTCTTTATTGTTCATGATCGCCAGTGCATCGTCATCCATCTGGATGGGCTGCTGGGTTTCTACCGGGAAATTGATCTCGGTGCCATCTGACATCATGCCCTTATTACCGCTATAACCGGACTGAGGCTCCATCTTCAGTGAGCCTTTTTCATAGTTGACCATCAGGTGATTCATCCGGATGCCAAAGCTAGTCTGACAGGCTGCTCTTGCCCCACTGGGAAATTCCAACTGAAACATCATCGTTTCCTCCACTTCATGATAGATTTCAGGCCTTGTTGTGGATGCCTGCGCAATCACAGAAATAGGCTCTTCACCTGTTGCAAGGCGAGCTCCCTGCAGGGCATATACACCCATGTCGCCCATACATCCTCCGCCCATGGCCCGGCTTTGCTTCCAGTGATCGGTACGGCCATCAAAATAGCCGGCAGCTGACGATACCATTTTTACTTTACCAAATCGTTTTTCCCTGCCTACCTGCATATAGGCCTGGATGTTGGGGTCATGCTGGCAGCGGTAGCCGATGGCAAGTTTCACCTTATTCTTTTTAGCGGCGTTGATCATGTTCTCACATTCTTTGACAGAGGGCGCCATGGGTTTTTCGCACCAGACGTGCTTACCTATGTTAGCTGCCCGGATAGAATATTCCGCATGCATGGAAGGAGGCAACACCACATAGATCACATCGATATCAGGGTTGTTGGCCATTTTCTCATAGGTCTGGTAATTGTAGACGTTCTTGTCGGGAATACCATATTTCTCCTGCCAGATCGGGATTTTGCTCGGTGTGCCTGTTACGATGGCTTTCAGTTCACAATGCTTCGTTTTCTGAAGAGCAGGAGCCAGGATATCTGTGTTGTAGTACCCTAATCCCACCAGGGCAATACCCAGCTTTTCCTTTTGTTGTCTTGTAGCACTCAATAAGACATTTGGTGAAAAAACTGCCGAGGATGCCACAGCCAGGCTAGCTTTTCTGATAAAATCTCTTCTTTCAATATTCATTTTCCATGAGTTTTTTGTTGCAGTATGAAGTTACGAAAATTTTGAGGATTTTGGGGCGTATCTATTCAGACAACCAGGTGGGGTCAGGGAATAATGACATGAAGAATATANATCGATTCATTGATTTTTTAAACTTAGGTTTTATTACCTCATGTTATAAATTCCCTTTAAGTAAAATGATCGAGCTAAATGACCGTCCAACAACCAACTTGTTTTCAGAAAGCGTACTAAAGTAAAATTTTTGACGGTCAAGTATATTCCTATTGGTAGGGTGATTATAATCTGGCAGATGGCTTTCTGAAGTAAAGCCTTGATACATCTTGGTGCCGTCCCTGATATGAATACCCGTTATGATTTCAGTATTTTCCAAAATCTCATAACCTATTAACAAGCTATCGATAATGAATAGATTATTCTGTTTTAATTGCACTTTACTTTTACTTTTCCAGAGTCTCCTCCCGGTCACTAGGTCAAGCTGAAAGATGTAATCATTTATAAATAAAGCTTCAAGTCCATTTGTTAGCAGTTGAATACTTGATACTTCAGGATCAGTCATTACAGAAGTCCATTCCAACTCATGATTTTCCAGATCATATGAGTGAAGACCCTCCGACCAGTAAATCAGACGTTGACCCTCAATTTTAGAATCTAGAATCGAATTATTTGTATGGATTGTCTTGATTGGATATCCATTCCTTCTATCATAAAACTCAATGCCGGAAGTAGTCGTACAAATGAGTAAATCTCTGTAAAAAATGGGCCTGGATACAATAGCACTTTCGATAGCTCGTTCCCAGACGCTTTTTTGTGCATTTAAATTATAAATATCAATCTTATACTTCCGTTTTGGGCTAGAGACAATAACCATTAGTGAATCATTGGTGAAATAAGGTGAATGTATACCCAGGTAAGGCCCTCTGGCCCTGTTGATGGTAAATGATACTGTTCCATCCAGGGTATTGTAAACGGTGATCCTATCTCTCGAATCAAAGATGAGAAAGGTAGAGTCATTGACTTCTTTAAAGTCTTTCATTATCTCACCAGTGCTAATATTAAAGAAATAATCCTGGATATCTGTCAGAAATACGCCTTCCTCAGTAATCAAGGGTCTGGAACTGGATTCATAGGAATTATTTTGAACAGACTGACTCCAAATTAATTTCAGGCTATTACCAATTGGTCTTACCTGGGCATAGGTGTGCAGGCAGATAATATATACCAGAAATACTAATAATCTATTTGTGCGTCTACCCATAAATTCTTTAAGACACAATCTTAATTTTCATAACCCACTTAATACTTCCACTCAGAAGGCAGAGTAAAACCATCGCAGGTTTTAAAGTCCAGGGTCAGAATGGTATTGTGTGGATCTTGATTGATTTTATTCACATGATAATCTGATAAATGGAAATTTTCTTCCTCATTGAACTTATATGCTTCCTGAAGATTGAATTGATCTATTAATATTCTTTCATTTGGTAACCTCGTCTCGATGATCTTAATAGTATCCTTGAGAGGATAATAAAAATCATCATTTTCCCACCAGTACAGTGGGAGCTCACCTAAAAAATATTCAATTAAACACAGACGCCAATTAAGATCAGCTTTGTTATAAACGAAGACAAAAGATTTACCATAGGTATCATCTAATTTGTATCTCAATCTCAATGTGTCAAGATTAATTTCGAGGCTAAGCTTATTATTCATCATGCGTCTCGGGTAAGTTTCAAAAATATGTCCAGCTTGTTCATGGCTAGTCAAGTATTCAAAGTTTTGTTCTTTTAGAAAAGGGGGTACTAGATTATTCAAGGTTTTGTACAAAAAGTATATCGAATCATCAGGCTCCTTTTTGTAAAAATCCCAATATGTCATATCACCATCTATCTGGTCCTCTTCTCTTTTATTGTATTTAACACATAGAAAATCTTCAACCCCATCATAATTCAAATCGCTTGTTCTAATAAAATCATCGATCACAAACCCATCAGGAATACATAAATACTCAGGAAAATTATCCACATATTTTTTTGTTCCGTAGGTTTCTCTATTACACGTATTTCTATCCTGACTTTGACAACTCCAAAAAACAATTGGAATGAGAAGAACTAGTAATAATATCTTATCCTTCATTAGGATTACTTTTTATAAGTGATCTTCATAATGATAGTTTATCATCTAAAGTATAGGGACTGTGACTCTACTTATCCAAGGGTAAATATATTTTTATTTGTAGTTAATGGTTGGTTGTCAATATTCTTGTTTTTAGTTTGTCTGTGTACCTAAACTTTCTTTTATCTTGACAAATTGTCCAGTTTGTTCATCAATTTCAAAGACCTCACTTTTCTCTTTATATGAGTTTAGAAACGCTCCTCTCTCATTTCTCTCATAATCTCTAATTTCTATTATGATCTCATGACTTGGGGTAATCTGACCTTTATGTTCATTTAGTTTTCCACTATCATCAAAAACATAAAAAGGCATTTCATCCAGGAATACCCCATTATTCGAAAACAGTCCAACATTAATTACTTTGGTAAATTCATGTAATCCATCATCTACATATCCATCATATATTAAGAAATAGTACTTATCCACTTTAAACTTTGCATATGCTTTGTATTCATATGGACTGGACTCTGAGTAAATAATTTTTTGAGTTTCCTGATTTTGCCCAGTATTTATAAATGTCAACATTGAACTGTCTCCTTTACATATATATTCAAACGCTAGTTTTGAAGGGATTGCTTTACCATCCGAAGTGTTATAATTATCAAGACTAAAAGGCACTCCTTTACTTGGAAAGTAAGAGACAAATTGATCAAAACTTGTCACCTCACAAACCGAAAAAAGTGATATTGAAATAATTATTACTGCCGACTTTTTCATGTCATTCTGAATCCCAAAGATGACCTAGACATATTCAGGATCCTGAATTTAAATTTTAGATACTTCATATTGGCACATAAAAAACTGAATGTGTCTCGTACTTCCAATTCTTGCTTTATAATGCCATTATTTGCTAATATAAATATAAGCCAATTTGAGAAACCATGGTATGTTTTACATTATCAATACTATACCATCTCATCTGTCCAATTATCCAACTTCACTTCTCTACAGAAAAACTCCTTATTTATACCAATCACCGAAATAAAACCTATCAGAACAGCCATTTTTGAAATTTTGGCACAGGAATAGCATAATAAATAAACAAAATAGTTGACAACTATTTTAACCAAACATCCAGCTAAGAGTCCATTGTTTAACTTAATAAAAGTAAGTGATGATACTTATTGTATGTGGACTTATTCTTTTGTTCTTAACAGTTTTGGCCGGTGCATGAAAATATTCTGATCTCGTTCGGAAAGCGAGTTAAACAACACCGTGTGGAGCGGGGTTGGTCTCAGGAAAAACTAGCCGAAAAGACTGGTTTTCATAGAACCTACATCGGGATGATCGAAAGGGGAGAAAGGAATATTGGCTTAAAAAATATTGAAATATTTGCCTCCGTATTCCGTGTGAATCTCTCCGATCTGCTTGATGGTGAGGGCTGATGCTTTTAGAACATATTTAATATCTCTTTAATCTGGTTTTGGATGGCCTCCGGGTCATCGTTTCCATGATCTGTGAAACCAATCAAAAATTGGTTTTCACCCTTCAACAGAGGCGTACTTCCCGACCTTCCAAAACCAAAAACTACCATTCCATCCGGGCTCAGTATGCCATCCGTCGTATTTCCCATATAAGAAAAATTATCCTCCTCTATATCTGGCGTCAGGTGAATTACCATAAAGGCTTTATCTAAACTTTGATCGCCGAAATATGCCCAATTCCACCTTCCACGAGCTATGGAATCCGCTTTTAAAACCGGTGTATCATACCGTAACCCATCCACATCATTTCCCCAAAATTTTTGACCCGGATCAAAGCTTCCTCCCGGAATGCCCTCATATAGAAACCAATAGGCCCTGGATGTGTCCGTTTTAACCATTTGCAGGTAAGCACCTTCTTCATAAAAGGTCCAGTCCCATTCCCACTTACCTGAAACTGATTTAGTTTGTATCTTGTTTGGAGCGACAATTGAGGACGTGCATTGGTTAAAACCAGTATGCCCGGCTCCATTGTCTTCACCACGAAATACTAGGTTAGGTAACCCTCTGAAATCACTGTCTGCTGATTTAGGTACTTTCCCATCACCAGGCTGGAAACCAATCCATTCGATGCCGTTCTGATCTTTGATAGAGGAAAAACCACCACCCCGTCGGTCATAGAGATACATCGCCCGGGAGGTCACAATTTGGAAATGGGGCCTTTCCAGATACAAAACTTCAGTGATCGTTTGAGTCTTGGCTGATAAGACCATAAGAAGAAGGATCATCACCATGGAATACCTGGATAAAAGCATGTGAATAAAATTACGCATTAGGAGACAAAGCAACTCAGTTCAAATCCCTCAACACTAAAAATTCATTAAATTGAGTATACCAAAGACCCTCATAAATGAAAAAATCAAACATTGTGCTGCTAACACTAATTCTGGCCATGGGCATACAAACCGAAGTGGCTAGTCAGGTAAATGCTACGCAGAGTTCTAACTGGAAAAGGATCTCCTCTGAAGACGGGACTTTACTTGTCCCCAACTCGGGCAATCAACAGACTGCGACGCTCGTCGCAGATATCGACCAGGATGGTGACCATGACTTTTTCATTGCCGAACGAACAGCTGCGCCAGCTTTGACATTATTCAGGTACCGCAATGGCCAATGGAAAAAACATATAGTAGAGGAAAAACTTTTACGGATTGAAGCAGGATCAGCAGCTCATGATATAGACAATGATGGCGATCTTGATGTGATCTTTGGAGGCGACGCTCAAAGCAACGAAGTTTGGTGGTGGGAAAATCCTTACCCCAAATTTGATCCACAAATACCCTGGAAAAGACGTACCATCAAAAAATCAGGTAGCAACAAGCACCACGATCAGCTTTTTGGAGATTTTGATGGAGATGGAGAAGCAGAACTTGTCTTTTGGAATCAGGGAGCCAACCAGCTTATAATAGGCGAGATCCCGGCGGACCCAAAAGGCAGCAATGAGTGGGCTATGGAAATCGTATATGAATACAGCAGAGACAGTGAAATGGAGCCCCTGGTGGGTTTTGACGGATACCCAGCCTGGCGATCAGTAAATGAACACGAGGGATTGACAAGTATTGATATTGATGGAGATGGGCTTATAGACATCGTGGGAGGCGGTCGCTGGTTTAAGTACAGGGATGGACGATTTATTGAAAATATTATTGATGCCAGCTACACATTTAGTCGTAGTGGAGTTGGGGATTTTATCAAAGGAGGCAGACCAGAAGTAATACTCACTGTGGGTGATGGACTGGGACCCATGTATATGTATGAATGGAGAGAACGAAAGCCCGGTACAGGGACGTGGGCCAAGACTCTGCTAATAGAAGAATTGGACAACGGCCACACACTTCAGGTATTGGATTATAATGGCGACGGAAACCTGGACATCTTTTCTGCCGAGATGCGTTTTGGAGAAGGCAATCCCGATGCTAAAACCAGGATTCTTTTAGGTGATGGTAAGGGAAACTTCCGGGAAATGATCCTGGTGCAAGGTTTTGGTATTCATGAAGGGAAAATGGCCGATCTGGATGGAGATGGGGATCTGGATATACTTGGAAAACCTTACACCTGGAATGCTCCACTGCTCAATATCTGGATCAACGAACAATAGCAACCCTACAAAAAAAGTAACCCACCCCCTCGCGGGGATGGGTCTAGCCGGTTCATGAAGAGACGGTGATTTGAGATTAAGTTAGACTTGGGTCTGTATTAATCAATTAATCTGGTATAAAAGTATGCGGACGTCTCAACAACCTAAAACTGGATATTGAGCTCGACCCATCCATTATGGCGATATGTACAATTGGGATTACAAATACAGAATCTTATTTGCAGATTTTGCAAATCATGGAGAGGTTCCCTTGCATAATCAGCAAATCATGCAAAAATCAACTGTCAGTAGGACCTAAAAAGTCTTCCTTTTCTGAACTTAAATAGTGAAATCACTCAAAGAAAGGCACGCCTTCAGGGGCATACTTTCTCATCCCTTCTTCATTTATTTCCACTCCTATGCCAGGTTTATTAGATATAGGCAAAAATCCATCTACCAGCATCGGGCCGTCGTAATCGACCACTTCTTCGAACATGGGGTTTTTATGGAAATAGATCTGCCATTCCAGGATCATAAAATTGGGAACTGAAGCACAGACATGAGCGGCGGCCATTGCACCCAGGTAGGAGGCTACCATGTGTGGGGCGAACGGTACATAATATAGATTGGCCAGGTTGGCAATTCGCTGGGCTTCTCCCAGGCCACCAGCTTTTTGAATGTCAGGCATGATAATGTCTACAGCCCCAATCTCGAGCATCCTTCGAAATCCATGAGCCAGGTATACATTCTCACCCGCACAGATGGGGGTAGTAGTAGACTCAGTAATGTATCTGTAAGCATCAACATTTTCTGCTGGTACTGGCTCTTCAAGCCACATCAGCTTGAGAGGCTCAAGCATCTTGGCCACCTGCTTGCCGGTGACCATATCGTACCGCCCATGCATGTCACAGCAAATATCAATGTTTGGGCCTACGGCCGCACGGGCTGCAGCCACCTGATCATACATTCGCTTTAGCTCTGCGGGACTGGCAGTCCAGTTGTATTTGTCATATTTGTTGGGATCATTGGCCTGGTCCAGGTCAAACTTAATGGCAGTAAAGCCCATGTCTTTGGCCTCTTTGGCGGCATTGGCAAAATCCTGGGGCGTAGGAAGCCTGTTTTGATACAAAGCCGTATCGCAATATACCCTGACACTGTCTCGGAATTTACCTCCCAGCAACTGGTAAACCGGAAGGCCAAGTGCCTTACCCGTCAGATCCCATAAGGCTGTCTCAATTGCTGTAAGCACTGCCACATACATACCAGCCTGAGCACCTCTGAAAAATCCACTCCTCCGAATATCTTCAAAAAGCATGTGGACATTCAGCGGATTTTTTCCTTCCAGCTGTCTGCCCATCATCTTTACCAGGTGATAAGTGCCTGGGGTAGCATCCACACCCTCTCCACAACCCCAGATATCCTGATTGGAATAGATCTTGACAAAGAGGCTGCTTCCATTGCGGATATATCCGCATTTCACACCCGTAATTTTAAGGTCTGTGGGCATAGAAGACTTGGGAGTCTTATCAACTGCCGATTCAAGGTCTCTTCCAAATACTGACATAGGAGCCATTCCTATTGCTCCTGCCATAGCACTTTTACTCAAAAATGATCTTCTGGATTGGGTTGGTTTCATCTTATTTGGGGTTTTTAGGATTACCAGGTTCTTGTCTTCAATAATTCCTGAATTTGTTCTTTGGGTACAGGGAGATCATTGATATGGTCATTCAGCCATTTGGAGAAATCTCTTTCAATTTCATCTGACCACCTGGTATCGATCTGACCTGGTGTATATTTTTGTTCTCTCAGTCGCTGGTGCCCAAACATATCCCTTAGCCTGACTACCTCAGACACCTTCACCACTTTTTCTGCCAGATGCGGTGGAATAAAAATGACACCACCATCTCTACCCAGTACTACATCTCCAGGAATGACCATGGCATCTCCGATCCTGGTGGGTGTATTGATCCCTACCAACGTGGTATTAAGGGCTCCATCCGGATTATTGAGGTGATGTGAAGGATGATAAGACCTGAAATAAGAGGTAAATCCGCCAATTTCCTTGAGACCGTCGATGTCACGAAGGGCTCCATTGTACACGATTCCATTCCCTGTTTTGGCATAAATGGAGTTACCCAGATTGTCTCCAATGGTAGGACCATCCTCTTTGAGTCCAAACTGATCCACGACGTACACATCTCTCTTTACCAATAAATCGATGGTCCAGGCGTTTTGTGATTTGATACGTCCGTCCCGGTTGTGGCCACGGTCGTCTATTACCCTGTGCACATCTGGCCTTCCGGGCATGAAAATAGCAGTAACTGCGCGACCTACTAGCACACTGTCCGGGTTGATGGTCATCCAGCCATCGGCATACTGATGCTTAAAGTTTTCTCCTTTCAGTACCGCCCAGGCTTCCTCCAGGGTCACAAGTTTCATCCTGTCGAGTATAGCATCAGGGACCTTTGGACGACCATCTGCAAAGCGTTCTCCTTTCCATTCGGGAGTGAGAAAAATTAGTTCTTCTTTGGATATCTGCTGGGCAACTGCCGAACTCATGGATAACAACAAAAATGCTGTTATAGCCAAAAGAGATGCAGTGAATTGGCGATTGGGGCTTATCATATTCACAAAAGGTTAATGTTGGATAAAGAATAATAGCAGAAAATGACGATTTATCAAAGAGAATACGTCATTAATATTCCACCTTTACTCGGGGGTAATCATTATATGTGCCCTGTGAGTACCTGGATTCATAATCCAGGGAGCTCCCGGCCCTATCGGAGCAGGTGACAATCCTGTGCTCTCAGCCGTGGCATATGGTATGTAAACCACAAACCGAACTTTTAGATTCTGAACCTCCCCGGAAGCGTCTACCTCACCATTTGCCACATAGAGAGTGCTTTTGTCTGGCATTTGAAGTTTACCGCTTTTTACCTCCTCTTCTCTTATATCAAAGATCTCACCGGCATCCTTACCCTGCTTTCGGAGCTCTCTGCCCCTGGCCATATAAGGCTCCAGCTCTTTATGATATGCAGCTACGCTGAATCCCTCTTTACCAGGATCATCACCCAGGCATATAAATTCATTCGTCCCTTTTCGAAGGGTAATCAATTCTCCCGTTTGGTCATATCCAAGAACTGTTGCCTGATCACGGTTTGCCTCTGGCAGTGCTAGTACCGCTGTTTTTAGTTGCCAGTCTTTAGAAGGGACTTTCGTGTCCTGTGCGACAAGATCTGTAACCAGAACCAATAATATCAATATACTTAGAAGTCTCATATAGGATTGTGTTGTCTTACTAAAGATACACCTTTTCACCTAATTCAATATCTACTCCGGACATGACAGACTTTAATACAAGTGGCATCTCACCTCATTATTTGGTGTATTTAAAGAAAACTTTACATCACCCACTATTCTTCAACATAGCATAAAAGTGGCTTAACAAAAACAAGACATACACAGACTTATTTGCGGTAAAATTCAGCTCTATTAAAAACTATTACCTGTCAAAATATATCAATCAAAAGAAGTTTTAGAGTAGCTTTATTTCATTCATCTAAAAAGGCGTGTGAACAATTCCACGCTTTTTTTATGACCTTACCTTTTGCAACTATTCAAATGTAAGTCGCCCAAAATATTCCGGCAGATGAAAATTGGGTTTTGGATGATCTACAGGTGCCCAGGTGATCCAGTGCGGATGAGAAGTATTGTCGGCGCACTTATAAAGATTGGCTCTCCAAACGGTACCAGGTTTGGGTTTATCCACCGGAATGTAATTAGATAGGATATCAAAAGGTATTTTGTATTCTAATGTCCAGATCTCTGGTTCACTGGATTCCGTTGTCACATCTCTATCTATAGAATGAGAGATCGTGATTTGGTCATACTCTTCTTTTGTAAAAGAGCCCTTAGAACCATCACTGGGATGGTATTGGAATAAATAAACTCCTTTGCAATTTGCTTCAAAGTTGAAATATCCCCGCTCCACGTCTTCACCGGGAGAAAAGAAAAATTCTACACAGCTATCCTGCCAGACCCGTCCATTGGTCTCCGTAGCCACGGCTTTGATGTAGCGGTCCTCCACCTTGAAGATCACATAGATATATTCATCATCGTACCTAAGCCTGGCCCTTGTTTTTGGGAAATGGTCAGGCCTGTCTCCCATAAAATTCTCAAGTAAAAGCTCTGGTGTTTCATTCCACACAGATTTATTCCAATCAGCGTCTATCTCATGTGAGCCATTGATCTTTTCAACGTTATAGGAAAATGCATGCGTGTCTGCTGACATATCTGTTTTGTCTTTTGCTGGATTGTTACACTGGAAGCATAAAAGGATCACAAAACAGTGGGCCACAACGGGTTTCTTGGTTTTTGCCATTTCAATTATGCTTTTGAACTGTGAATATATTTCCAATGGTCATCTTACCGGATTCTGTAAAATGACATGAAATTCAATACTACAGAATTATTGTGACTCGACCAGTTCCGGTTTTTTAGGGAAAATCAAAGACAGGACTATAGAACCTATCAACACTCCCATAATCACCGCAAAGGACAAATAGATCGGCACATGGATATGATCCATTCCAAAAACGTAACCGAGACCTTTTTGGATGATCTCCATCTCCAGCATCATCTTTCCTCCAATGAAAATAAGGACGATTGAAAGTCCCTTTTGCAGGAGATAAAAACGATCCAAAACATTGGCCAGAAGGAAAAACATTGCTCTTAATCCCATCACAGCAAAGATGTTGGAAGTATAAATCACAAATTCATTTCGGGTGATGGCAAAAGCTGCTGGGATAGAATCGACAGCAAAAATCAGGTCAGTGGATTCAATGAGGATGATTACAAGGAAAAGTGGTGTGAAAAACAGTTTTCCATTTTCTCTCAACCAGAATTTTCCTCCCTCATCTTTTGTGGTAAGCGGAAGAATTTTTTTGGCATACCTCAACATCAGGTTTTTCTCTGGCTCAATCTCCATTTCTTCATCATCACTGTAGATCTTAATCCCTGAATAGATCAGGAATGCACCAAATATGTATAAAATCCAGTGAGCCTGGGAGATCACCAGGGCACCCACAAATATGAATATCGCCCTGAAAACAATAGCTCCCAGAATACCCCAAAAAAGGATACTATGATAATGTTCTTCCTGGACCTTGAAGTATCTAAGAATCAGCAGAATAACAAAAATATTGTCAACAGAAAGAGCCTTTTCAGTAACGTAAGCTGAGAAAAATTCCAGGGTACTGGCTGAGCCATCCCCATAAAAGTAGATCAGGCCACCATAGATACCAGATACTGCAACCCAAAAAAGACTCTGTAAAAGGGCTTCCCGCTGCGAAACTTTATGATGTGCTTTGTGGAAAAGGCCGAGATCTACAATGAGGAAAGCAACAATGATGACTCCAAAAATCCCAAATAAAAGGCCCTCATTTTCTCCAGAAAAAATACTTAGAAGCATATAAGCAAATGGCGATTTATAAATTTAGTTCTTCTCCTAGAGGTTGAAACTTTGAAAAGGCTTACAAAAATAACTAAATATTACTCAATATATAAAACCATCTAATGTGCTTATAAAACGAAGTTTATCTGCTTGTCCTTTGATTGGAGCAAATAATCAGTTAATTTAAGGTACTATGATGAGTATCGTTGTCGATCTTCTTTTGTTCGGTTTTGTATACGCTGTTTTACTGTGTGTACTTTTTATTCATCATAACCGCAGGAAAAAGAAAGACAATGACTCAGATGAAGATGGAGGACTCCCCGTATTTACTCCTCCCGAGCTGGATCTGCCTCCAGGTATTTGCCTGCCAAAAGATTCTGTGGGCCCCAAGAGAGAAAAGGAAGAAATTTTAGCCTAGAAATTGCTGCTTTCCTAATCTCATACTTACCTTACTTCCTATCCTGATTTGGGTTGCTAATGCTACTTCCCCATTTTTGTGATGTCCAAGATTATGTTTTGAATCTAGAGCCCCATGAAGATATCTGACAAAGTAAGTTATAAGACTTTAAAATCTTTAAACCCATTAAATCCAATCATAGGGGGAAAGAAAAAACGTCCAAAGACAGGGCTTGCCCCCGGCAGCATCATTTACACAGGTAAGATCCACGCCGAAAATGTGCTGATCGAAGTAATTGATTACACCGATGGAAAAATTCATGAGGTGAATGTCCTCCACCCGGAAGAGCTTATCAATTACAGTCATAACAAAACGGTTACCTGGATCAACATTCAGGGGCTCCATGATACTGAGCTGATCTCAAAAATTGGAGAGATGCTGGACATTCACCCGCTTACTCTGGAGGATGTAGTGGATACTGGCCAACGACCCAAAATGGAGATCTACGATGACTACCTTTACCTTACCCTAAAAATGATCAATTACAACCAGGAACTGAAAAAGGTGGATATAGAGCAGGCAGGAATTATTGTGCACGCCAACTATGTGATCTGTTTTCAGGAAAGACCAGGCGATATCTTTGACAGTGTGCGAAAGCGCCTGAGAGATGGCAAAGGACGAGCGCGAAAACGCGGTGCCGACTACCTGGCATATATGCTGCTCGACCTGATCATTGATTATTATTATGAAACCCTCGACGAAATATGGAACCGCATTGAGTACCTGGACGATCAGGTGGTTCGCCGTCCTGAGCGGATTGAACTTAAAGATATCCAGCAGCTAAAAAGAGACCTGCTGCAATTGCGGAGATACATTTATCCTGTTAAGGATGCTCTGCAAGGACTCGAAAATAAAGAATCGGAAGTCTTCACGGAAAGTACTCTGGTCTACCTGAGGGATACCAGTGACCACGTGAAACAGGTAGTGGATAACATTGATACATACAGGGAGACTTTATCCAATATCATGGACATTTACCTCTCTCAGCTCAGCATTAAGATGAATGAAGTGATGAAGGTCCTGACGATCATCGCCACTATTTTTATACCTCTCACCTTCATAGCAGGGGTCTATGGAATGAATTTTGAGCATATGCCCGAACTCAGCTGGGAGTTCGCCTATCCTCAGGGATTCTATATCATCATCGGGGTCACCACCCTACTGATGATAATCTACATCAAAACCAAAAGATGGCTCTGACTACTGAAATGAAGCCTCAGTCTGAAAGTGAATGGTGTCTTTCATGACCATGTCCTGAAATCCACGGACAGAATAGTCAGTAATAAGCCCTTTCGAAAAGCTGATATTAATCTCCCGTTGGTGCTGATAAATCTCTTTGTCCTCAATAAAAAGACCATCAATATTTAGAACTTCATCTTTTTCTGATTCAATCTCCAGATATTTCACAGGGCTCTTTTGATCAGGCTTAAGCTCATACCTCACCTTATTTCCGGAGATTTTTGTCTCATAAGCCCCGACATAATTGGTTTTGTTGAGGTCAAACTCCCTGAAAATCTTAAATTCATCTTTAAGTCTGGAGGTATCCGGATCAAACACTGCATTTTCCTGTTCTCCATCCAGCATTACTTTTTTATTGAGTTTAAGGTCTGATTCGGACAATAAAACAATCTGACTATCCAGAAGTGAATCCAGATCAAAATAGTCCTTCACCCTCAACACCTGTTCACCTGATTCATTACAACTGAACAGTAACGCCAAACAAATCATTAAAAAATTTTGCCTCATATCAGCTCGTCGCCGGTCATTTCTTCAGGTTTTGGCAATCCAATAAGTTTGAGAATAGTCGGTGCCAAATCACCCAGCTTACCAGGCTTCACCTGTCCTTTAAAGTCATTATCTACGACAATAACGGGAACAAGGTTCGTCGTATGGGCTGTATTTGGTGATCCATCCGGATTGACCATGATATCAGAATTGCCGTGGTCAGCAATGATGATGCTCGTATAACCATTTTCCAGGGCTGCTTCTACTACTTCTCTGGCACATTGATCTACAGTTTCGCAGGCTTTCACAGCTGCCTCAAATACACCCGTGTGGCCCACCATATCAGGATTGGCAAAATTCAAACAAATGAATGACGCTTCCTGCTTTTTCAGCTCAGGTATGATCTTATCCTTGATATCATTGGCACTCATTTCGGGCTGCAGGTCGTAGGTAGCCACTTTGGGTGATGGACAAAGAATCCTGCTTTCTCCCTCAAACTCTGTCTCCTGACCTCCTGAGAAGAAGAATGTTACGTGGGGATATTTTTCTGTCTCTGCAATTCGGATCTGTTTTTTACCATGCCGGGAAAGCACTTCTCCCAAAGTATTCGTCAGGTTATCCTTATCAAACACCACCTTCACATCCTTGAACGTATCGTCATAGTTGGTCATGGTGAGGTAATACAACTTGAGCTTTTTCATTCCATGATCAGGAAAATCAGCTTGTGTCAACACCTCGGTGATTTCCCTACCACGATCCGTACGGAAATTGAAGCACATCACTACATCTCCTTCTTCTATATTACCAACAGGTTTACCTCCCTTCGTATGGACAATCGGTTTGATAAATTCATCTGTGACATCTTCTGCATAAGATTTTTTGATTCCATCGGTTACTTCATCGAAGTGCTCTCCTTCTCCCTTCACCATCACATCATAGGCCAGTTTCACGCGTTCCCATCTTTTATCCCGGTCCATGGCGTAATATCTCCCTACTACAGTGGCTACCTTGCCAACATTCTTCGACATGTGATTTTCGAGATCCTCAATAAACCCGAGTCCACTCTTCGGATCGCAATCCCGACCATCGGTGAATGCATGAACAAATACATTTTCGCAGCCATTTTCTTTTGCTGCCGTGATCAGGCCTTTAAGGTGCAGAATGTGTGAATGCACACCACCATCAGAGACCAACCCGATGAAATGCACATTTTTATTTTCTTTTTTTGCATACGCAAAGGCATCAGTCAGTGCAGGTTCTTTTGCTAATGAACCATCCTTCACCGCATTATTGATCTTCACCAGGTCCTGATAAACTACACGGCCTGCCCCGATGTTCATATGACCTACTTCAGAATTTCCCATCTGCCCTTCAGGCAAGCCTACTGCCAGTCCAGATGCTTCCAGGGTACTATTAGGATATTTTTTATATAGTCCGTCTACGAAAGGTGTATTGGCCTTGTCGATTGCTGAAACTTCCTTATTTTTGGCTATTCCCCAACCGTCAAGTATAATAAGTATTACTTTTTTGTCCATGCTGCAAATATAAACCTTGACCCTCAAGCTTATGTTCCATATGGAGTAATCATTAAATTAATTCTGAATACTTGGCGTAATTTTTGATAATTTTATGTCATGATAATAGCTCATTTTGTGATATCAGCGTTTTTGGTGTTGTTTTCACCTCTTGTACAGGAGGATCAGACACTAAACAACATCAGTGCGGCCATGAAAGCAGGAAGCTCCAAAGAGCTTATCAAATACTGCAACGACAATCTTGAGATCAAGATTGATGGGAAGAGTACGAATTACAGTAAATCTCAGGCAGAAGTGGTGATCAAGGACTTTTTCATGAAAAATCCACCGAAGAATTTCAGATACATTCACCATGGTTCATCTCCTGAAGGATTGAAATATACCATTGGTACCTACACCGTCAGCAATGGAAGCTACAGGGTAGTCATGCTGATCAAAAAAGTAGGACCGAATTTTAGGATCGACACCATCAATTTTAGCCGCGAATAGCCCGAGAAATAATTTGGTAGTCTATTTTTGCCCCCTATGGCTTTGACCTACCTATCAAAAGCTCGCATTAATAAATTCATCAAATCTGCTCTGCTCGAGGATGTTGGAGATGGAGATCATACTTCCCTTGGCTCTATTCCAAAAAAGGATAAGAGCAAAGCCAAATTGCTGATCAAAGACAGTGGCATAATTGCCGGGATTGACCTGGCCGTAAGCATCTTTGATTATGTGGATCCCGACCTCAAAGTGGAGTTGAGAAAAAAAGATGGGGATTGGGTAGACAATGGGGATATTGCACTTTTGGTGTCTGGCAATACTCGAAATATTCTTCAGAGTGAGCGGCTCGTCCTCAATTGTATGCAAAGGATGAGTGGGATTGCCACCTATACCTTCAAACTCAACAAGATGCTTGAGGGAACCAATGCCAGTCTTCTCGACACCAGAAAGACAACCCCCAATTTCAGGATGATGGAAAAATGGGCTGTCGCCATTGGAGGTGGAGTCAATCACCGATTTGGACTTTACGATATGGTCCTACTCAAAGATAACCATGTGGATTATGCTGGAGGTGTCAAAAAAGCCGTAGATGCATCGGTAAAATATCTAAAAGAAAACGGACTGAATCTCGACATAGAGATAGAAGTCAGAGATATGATTGAGCTAGAGGAAGCATTAGAGCTACCCCAGGTAAAAAGAATTTTATTGGACAACATGCTCCCATCCGAGATGCGTCTGGCGATACGAAAAGTGAATAAGACAAAAGAAACTGAGGCTTCAGGAGGTATTACTGAGAAGAATATCCGTGAAATCGCCGAAACAGGTGTGGACTATATCTCAGTGGGTGCACTCACGCACTCCTATCGCAGCCTGGACATGAGTTTAAAAGCAGATAAATAATGATTGTAAGAACAAGAAAATATCAACTACCTACCAAGGTATATATCAAGCAGGCATTTATGGGTGTAGTGGCGCAGCAATGGTGGGTAGCTCCTATCTACCTGGCTATTTGTGCAGGATATTTATGGATCCCCAACTGGTGGTGGATCATCGGTGCTACAATTGCACTGGGTTTATATTTCCTATTCTGGTTGATCCAGTTTGCCGGAGTCACGCAGCTAGAGCAGGGGAAATTTATGTTTCAAAAGCTCTCATATGAAATCAGTAGTCAACAGATTCTGATTAAGCTAAACAACAAGCAGGGCATGCCCATGAAGTGGGAACAAATAAAGCGAGCCAAACATGGAAAAAATTACTTTGTGCTGTTTGCCAGCAAAGCTCAGTTGCTTTATTTCCCACATAAAATTTTCAACAATGAAAATGAGATCCGATTCCTTGATACTGTACTGAAGAGAAAAGGATACTATAAATAATGGCTGGGTCCCTCAAAGAGCAGGCATTGGCCAAAGTAATGCGTTACTGTTCTATGAGGGAACGCGCACCTAACCAGGTAAGGGAAAAGCTGATTAAATGGGGGTTGCCCTCCTCACAGACAGAGGAAATCATCTCTCAATTGAAAACCGATAACTTCCTCGACGAGCAGCGTTTTGCAAATGCCTATTGTCACGACAAGTTCGAATTCAACAAATGGGGTAAAATCAAGATTCGATATGGCATTCAGAAATTCCAGCTACCCGATGATGTGATTGATGAGGGCTTGTCGAGTATATCGGAGACAAAATATTTAGAGACCATCCATGATCAGGCAGAGAAGAAATGGAAGTTGCTCAGGATGGAAACCGACTCCTTTATCCGGAAGCAAAAAACTGCCAATTTTCTGATTCGTCGGGGTTTCGAAAGTGCTGTGATTTATCAGGTACTTGACAAATTAACATAACTCCCTGGCAAGCATCTGTTTTCTAAATAAATAACTTTAAATTTAGAGTTTGTGATTGATCAGATCGCTTGACATTTGTTATGATTGATTAGCTTTTTTAATAATTATGTCGATTAACAAATCTGCACACCAGATTCTTGACCAGCTGGATTTTGTCATTGCTCAATTATCGGGAGACGCTTTCGCAAGACATCTGGACGTATTGAGTCAGGCCAGTATCGGACAGCACGTACGCCATACACTCGAGTTTTTCCTTTGCCTGATGGATGCCAAAAATGAGGGTGTGATCAACTATGACAATCGGAATCATGATCACCTTATCGAAACTGATGTAGTTTTGGCTAGAAGTGTGATCAAATCCATTAAAGATTTCCTCAATAAAGAACAAACTGATTTTTCTTTAAAACTGGAAGCTGATTATCAGGTAGAAAGCCCTGATCCCATCAGGATCAATAGCAATTTTTACCGGGAGTTGGCTTACAACATTGAGCACGCCATTCATCACATGGCACTGATCAAGATTGGAGTCCGTCAACAATATCCTGAAGTAGAGCTCCCTGATCATTTTGGTGTGGCCAGCTCCACGGTTAGGTATCAAAAGAGCCATTGATTGATGCCCGGTAAGCTCTCCCCAATTAAAAAATGGTGGATTAAGTGGTCAAACTGGGAATTCTGGCCTTTTTCATTTCTGTACTTCCCTGTAGGATTCTATTATACTTGGCTATCTATCAAAAGGGGTTCATTTTTCTTCTTTACTGCTGCCAACCCATCTATTGAATTTGGGGGAATGATGGGCGAAAAGAAATCGGATATTTATCGGCTTATCCCCACAGAGTATCTTCCACAGACAAAGCTTTTTCAAAAGAATGAAGCAAAAGATGCCATCGAGTTTGCCAAAAAAACAGGCTTTCCCATTATTGCCAAACCGGATATAGGTGAGCGAGGCACATGGGTGGAAAAGTTAAAAAATGAAGATTCTCTGGCAAACTATATTCGCGACTGTCCGGTACCGTTTCTCATCCAGGAAATGATCACTTATCCGGTAGAACTTGGGGTATTTTATATGCGCTTTCCCGGAGAGCCAAAAGGAAGAATCTCTTCCATTGTAGAAAAAGCTTTTTTGTCAGTGGTTGGAGATGGTAAATCAACTGTGAAAATACTGCTGGAAAAAAATCCAAGAGCCAGCTTGCAGGTAGACATGAGTCATGAAAGAATTGCTCCCTTGCTGGACCAGGTTCCACCAAAAAATGAGGTAGTAGAAATAGAATCTATTGGAAATCATTGCCGTGGTACGCAGTTTTTAAACAAAAATGACAGAATAAATTCTGAGCTTGAGCAGGCTTTTGATAAGATCGCCAACCAAATTCCCGGTTTCTATTTCGGTCGTTTTGACCTACGATGTAAATCCACAGAAGATCTGGCAAACCTCAAAAATTTCAAGATTCTTGAATTAAATGGGGCAGGAGCAGAGCCAGGTCACATCTATCAGCCGGGATATTCGCTATTGAGAGCCTATCGTGACATTAATTGGCATTTGGCTACTTTAGCTAAAATAAGTTATCTCAATAAGCTGAATGGCCATCCGTACTGGTCATTGAAGGAAGGGATGAAAAAACTTAGAGAAGTCAGAGAATACAATAAACTACTCAACGCCNCCTGATGCTGGTATTTCTGGTTGCTTTTATTGTGAGCTACATGGGCTCCATACCCCCGGGCACTATCAATATCTCCACGATGCAGTTGGCGATTCAGGGAAAAAGAAGAGCGGCTGTTTTTCTTTCGTTAGCTGCATCATTGGTAGAATTCATTTATGCAGGGATCACTGTTAGGTTTCAGCTAATCCTGAGCGAATCAGATTGGTTCACCGACCATTTTTACATCATTACTGCCATCCCAATGGTTGTACTTGGAGTGGCAAATCTCTGGACCTCCTCCGACTCAAAATCATTTCTAACTAAGGTGAAAGCTACAGGAAGGAGTGGGTTTAAACGTGGCCTTGTTTTAGGTCTGCTCAATCCACTTACCTTGCCATACTGGCTCACAGTGACGGCTTATCTTCAAACCCATAAATTGATTTCCCTGGATGGAGCACTTTTCTGGTATTACCTGATAGGTATATCAGTGGGCACTTTCCTTCTTTTGATCACGATCATTCTCCTGGGAAAGAAATTTTCCAATATCGCTGATAATCAGTTTTTGGTCCATCGGCTACCCGGACTCATCTTTATCGGGCTTGGGACTTATAACATCATCATTTGGTTGTCGCTTTGAGCTTTTTACGCAGGTCAAACGCTATGTAAAAACATCGGAGGATCATGGTGATCACCAAAGGTAAGAGTGCGTTGTGCAAAGGCTGAGGAATGGCTTCCCAGATTAGCAGCAGTATGAGATACCAGACACCAACCAGCTGAAAATAAATCATCGAAAACTTTCTAAGCTTCTTCATATTCAGAAAATACACCAGGGGAATGTGAAGAGGAATTGCCCAGAAGATGTTCATGTTTTCTTTAGAAAGGTGATCTGTTGCTGCCCATAGAAATACCAACCACCAGGCCAGGATGCCAACGAATGTAAACAATACCACATCGACCCAATGACTTCTTTTTTCACGTTTAAAATCCCTGTTGGTAAAAAACCCTACGATGAAAAACACCAGGATAAAAGTGTTGAAGGGAGTGAAAATGCCATTCGTCAGATCCTCGGGCTTGGATTGATACACCACATCAGTTCGCTCTACCAGGGGAACACTCAAAGAATCTTTACTTAAACTGGCACTATCCAACGCCAGTTTTACATAATCAGGCAAAAACATATAAGTCTCTGGTGCAGCTTCACTATCAATCTGGGAGCCTAGTCCTACATCAATGATCCAGTCTCCCCATGGTTGGTATGCCAGGTAGTCATCCATAAGATCCCTAACTGTAGTCCCTTCCTTCGTGTAGTAGTGACTGTATGTGATCCGACCAGGGAAAATCTTATTGAGAATCTCAGGAACTTTGCTTGAGCAGTTGTCATAGACATAATTGTAATTGTACTCCCGGTTCTCAGGCTTATAATTGTTGAGGAGAAAATCGACTACCTGCTGTTTTTCCTGATGGCTCAGATTCAAGTATTGCTCGATCACATAACGATTTTCACTGATATAATGATTGACAAATCTGGTATAATCCGAGAGCCCCAGTTGATACAACAGTTTACCCCTCGCAAAATTCCAGAAGAAGTTTTCCTGATCGAAGTCAAATACCCCATAGTTAAAAACCCAGTCGACCCTGTTCAAAGGATCTTTTACGTGGATTGCCGTGTGTCCAAAAGCAGAATAGATTTCTTCCTGGTAAGGCCCTAGTGTCATCACGGATATTTCTGCCTGGTTGGAAAGAGATACCTGTTGTGCGTTGGATATACTGGGAATTATCAGTACCAGTGTAAGAAGCAAATAGATTAAGAGGGTAGTTGACTTCAAAATTTGTATGTTTAAAGTATGTTCATCAGCGTACGAGATACACTTCGATTGGCCTCAAAGCTAACCTTTAAACGATTAATCAATGCGTTTTCTATATACCTGAGTTATCAAATATCGAGGATGACCAGGAAACCCCGTATCTCGGGAATGCCGGTGAGCATCTCCATTGAGCCTACCACAGCCTGCAACCTGGGTTGCCCCGAATGCCCCAGTGGATTGAGATCCTTTACCCGGGCGACCGGCAAAATTGATGATGCATTATATCGAAAAATCATTGACGAACTTTCCCCAACACTTACGTACCTGATACTTTATTTTCAGGGTGAACCATACCTTCACCCCAGGCTAAATGAAATGATCGGTTACGCACACTCGAAAAACATTTACACCGCTACCTCTACCAATGCACATTTCTTTACGGATCAACAGGCAGAAAAAACAGTTCGGTCCGGACTGGACAGGCTCATCATCTCGATTGATGGCACCACACAGGAAGTCTATGAGTCCTACAGAAAGAATGGGAGTCTTGAAAAGGTGTTGGCAGGCACTCAAAAAATTGTGGAATGGAAAAAGAAACTTAAAAGTGTTACTCCACAGGTAGTCTGGCAATTTCTGGTTGTCAGACCCAATGAACACCAGATAGAAGAAGTAAAGGCACTGGCCAAATCGTATGGCGTGGATAAAGTAGCTTTAAAAACAGCACAGATCTATGAATACGCCGGGGGAAGTCCGCTGATCCCAACGAATGAAACATACTCTCGATATGTACAAAATGATAAGGGCCAATATGAGTTGAAATATAAAGTGAGTGATGAATGTTGGAAGATGTGGCATTCATGCGTGATCACCTGGGATGGTCAGGTCGTGCCTTGCTGCTTTGACAAAGATGCCGAACATCCCATGGGAAGATTGGATCATCAAAATTTTGATGATATATGGCATTCCAGGCCTTACCAGCAATTTAGAGAATCTTTATTTAGTTCCAGGAGTCAAATTGAGATGTGTAAAAACTGCTCGGAAGGGGCTAAGGTCTGGGCTTGATACTGTTATCGGTGCCAGTGTTTATTGATCAGCTCCACTAATGGAGGATGGACTCCACATCCTGCAATGATCTCACCGCCAAAAAGAAAGTTACCACCGCCTTTGAAATCAGAAACATATCCACCTGCCTCCGTAATTATAGGACAGGCACCTGCTACATCCCAGGGCTTGAGGTTATATTCGAAGAATCCCTGAAGTCTCCCGCACGCCACGTAAGCTAGATCTGAGGCTGCACTTCCCATCCTTCTCAGTCCACGTGATTGTGAAAGCAGTTCTTTGAGTATGGTGAGGTACTGATCAACCTTGGGGAAGTCATTGGCTGGGAAACCTGTAGAAAAAAGACCGTCCTCGACCAACTTTGTCGGAGAAACACGAATAGGTTGTCCATCAAGATAGGCTCCACCATCTTTCCAGGCATAAAAGCACTCTGCCCTGTTGATTTCATATACAAATCCCATAACAATCTCATCTCCCTTCTTCAGTCCGATGCTAACCGCATACGAGGGAATCCCATGTACAAAATTGGTAGTTCCGTCGAGGGGATCAATGATCCATGTATATTCCTTGACCTGCTGATCGATGGTACCCTCCTCGGTGATAAACCCTGCCTGTGGCAACAATTTTGTTAGTTCGGAGACCAACAATCTTTCAGACTGTTTATCGACATAGGAAACCAGATCTGCCTTGCCTTTCAATTCTACATCTTCCATAGAAAACTTTTTGGCTTCCTGCCTGATAAACTGACCACATGACTTTATGATCTGCTCTGTTTCCCTTACGATGTTTTCAATTTTCATTTAGCTCCTATGACAATGACAAATTCACCTTTCACAGTCCCATTCTTAAAATGATCAATCACTTCCTCAAATGTACCGGTAACAGTCTCCTCAAATTTCTTGGTTAGCTCCCTTGAAACCGAAACCATCCGCTCTGCCATTAGCTCACCAAGTTGCTCCAGTGTTTTCAATAATCTATGTGGGGATTCGTATAGTATTATTGTTCGACTTTCATCCGCCAGCAATTTCATCTTGGTTTGTCTACCCTTCTTTGCTGGCAGAAACCCTTCAAATATAAACCTATCGCACGGAAATCCCGATTGTACCAGTGCAGGAACAAAGGCTGTGGCCCCTGGCAGGGATTCCAGGGTAATATCATTTTTTAATGCTTCTCTTACAAGTAAAAATCCGGGATCCGAAATACCGGGTGTACCCGCATCGGTAATCAGTGCCAGCCGCTCATCCTTTTTGAGTCTATCAATTACCTGGTTTACTTTTTGATGCTCGTTGAAAGCATGAAAGCTTTCCATCGGTGTGGTGATATCGTAGTGCTTCAACAAAACACCACTTGTCCTCGTATCCTCTGCCAGTATCTTATCTACAGACTTGAGTACCTCTACCGCTCTGTAAGTAATGTCACCCAGGTTTCCAATTGGGGTAGCCACCAAATACAGCAGGGTCTCCTTGCTCATTCAGCCAATAATTTATCAATGGCCGAAGCTAAGTTTCTATCCCGCTCAGTCACCTTCCCACCCACATCATGTGTGCTGAGTTCGAAAGTCACTTTGTTATAGGAATTGCTCCAATTTGGATGATGATTCATCTTCTCAGCGATGATGGCTACTTTGGTCATGAAGCCGAATGCAGAGACAAAATCATCAAACTCTATTGTTCGGGTAAGCTTGTCATCTTCTTGCTTCCACATATAATCTGGATTTACAGTGCAATAGTTCCTTCGACCTTATTGGCCTCAAAATATACTTCAACTACGTCCTGACTGCTACTTAATTGAGCTCTGCAGGTAATACTTACGTAGTGATTATTGGAACTTGACCTCATGGAAGTCTTACCCTGGGGCAGTAGCTCTAAGATATCATCCTTCTTCTCAACAGGTACAATAAACTTAAATACATAAATCCCCGGAAAGGTATGCTCGGATTCTACCTTCTCCCTGAAAGATTCAACATCCCAACTCATCCCTTCAATTTAATTGATTCAATTGAAGAAAATAAATCTTGCTAGAAGAACTTATAGCGGAGATCCGTAATTTCTGCAAAATCCGTAACAGCCTTGTGGAGCCTATCGGAAATAAATAACGGTGAAAATGTAAGAGGGAAATTAGATACAATCTCCTTCTGTGCCTGTCGTGCTGCCTGCACCTGAGCCAGATAAGTTGAATAATCCTCTAATTCCTCGGGTACGCTTTTGGTTATCGATCTGATCATCAACACACCATTGGTCACTTCGAATGGGTTGGTTTTTTCTCCTTCGTTGAGTGAAAATGCTATACCTACAGCCTCTGGCGCAAATCCAATCCCTGTGAATGAATTTGAACTTAGGGTCAGATCTGCTTCACCTGATCTGGCGTCACTGCCATAAACATCTTTCATAGCCTCAAAGTCATCACCTACAATGTCAGCAATCTTGTCTTTGATTATCTGTGCTTTTTTAGTGTTTCTAACTTTAGCTTCAATCTCATTAGCGATAGCGTCCAGCTTGGCAGTTCCTTTATCCTGCTTACCTGTCATCACAGCGGTCATGTAGTAATTTCCAAGCTCAAAAACCTCAGAAACTTCTCCTACTGACGCATCATTGTAAAGCCACAATACCACTGATCTTGCATCTGAAATAGTTCCGACCCTTGTATCGTTTTTTCCCAGACCCGCAGCATTTCTCACGGTATAACCTGATGACTCTGCAGTAGCTTTGAATGAAGCTACATCTGTACTGTTTACAGAAAGAAGATCCGCTTTTCTATAGATTTCGTTGAGTGTCTCATCACTGGCGAAAAAGTCCTTCACAATCCGGGCATATTTGATCACTTGCGTGGTCTTTGGCTCATTCACCTGGATGATATGGTATCCAAACTGTGTCTCCACAGGCTCAGGGATCAATCCTATTCCTTCAAATGCAAACACGGCATCTTTAAAAGGCTGAACCAGCTGACTTGATTCGCCAACCCATCCGATAAGACCACCGTTCTGACTGTTGCTTTGGTCAGCACTATTCATAGCCGCTAAAGTGGCGAAATCAGCGCCGTTGTTCAATTGTTCTATAATGCCCTCAGCCATTAGCAAAGTGTTCTGTTTGGCTTCCTCTGTCTGACCCTGTTTAGGAAGCAGGATGTGACTTACATTACTATAATATTCATCTCCATCTCCAAACTCGGACAGCTTATATATCTGGTATTGACCATTTACAATCTGAGGCTCCGTCACGGCTCCTTTTTCCAAACCTTTGAGTGGCTCAGGAAGAAGCTCAGGATCATTGATCACCGTGTAAGGCTGGAATCCATCAGAATTGATAGAAGCATATGTAGAATCATTTTGTGCATTCTCCAACCCTCGCTTCAATGCAATAATTTCTCTCAGCATAAAGGCAGTATCCGCTGCCGAAGGCTCAATAGGGAATAAGACATAATTTATGCTTCTTGATTCCTCAAGTTGGTATTCATCTTTATGTGCGTTGAGGTATCCTTCCATCTCAGTTCTCGAAACACTGACAGTGCTATCCGGAATTGAATAGAAAGGTACATAAAAATATTCAACAGAAACATTGGTCATCTGCTCTTCATAAGCAGCCTTTGCTTCTGCCTTTGTTACGTAGTTTGTCTTGTCAAGCAAAGACTCATACTTGGTCATCCTCCTGATAGGGGTCAGGGTATTCTCAAAAGACAGCCATGCAGCTCTTTGTTGAGGATCCTGATTGACTGTGCTTAGGTATCGGGTAATATTTTCTCGTTGGAACAACCCTGTGTTAGGGTCGGTAAATGTCTGCCTGATTTGCGGGTTGATATTGTTTCCCTGAACCATATCTACTGCTTCGGCATCCGTCACGGTAATACCCAGTTTGTCAAACTGTGGATAATAGGCTTTTTCAAGGATCAGTTTATTCCAGGCCTGCTCGCGGATCATCGCCAGATCCTCAGTCAAAGGATTTCTGTTTTGATTGACTGCAAAGACATATGAAAGTTCATCAACTTTTCGCTGGAACTCTTCATAGGTAATATCCTGACCTGCTATCTCTCCGATCTCATTGTCATTGCCAATCAAGCCGGAACCAGACTGTAAAAAGTCTGCGAGAATAAAAGCAACCATTGAGAATGCCACAACACCCACAACGATCTTGCCCATTCTCTTTCTTAATGTATTAATCAACGCCATAATCTTGCCTCACATAAGTGATAAGGGGGGCAAAAATAACGAGTCCCCCACTAATTAAAAAATGTTATTATCTGTGTATCTAATTAAGAATCAGCCTTCTCCCCAACAAAGATCTTTACTTTGTCAATTCTGTTGTCTTCCATGCTGAAAATAGTGAATTTAAACGGTGGAATATCGATTTCTTCATCTACATGAGGTATGTCTTCATGGATTGACAAAATGAGTCCACCAAGGGTATCATAATCCCCAACGGGGAGTTCCCAGTCATATTTATCGTTTAAGTAATCTATTTCGTGTCTGGCACTGAGAATAAAATTGTGTTCATCTATGGATTCTTCCACCAGATATTCATCATCGTGCTCATCTCTGATTTCTCCAAAAATCTCTTCTATCACATCTTCCATGGTAACAATGCCTGACGTACCCCCATATTCATCCACTACCAGGGCTATACTTTTTCGTTCTGTGATAAACTGGATCAGCAATTCATTGGCCAGGACAGTCTCCGGCACAATCAATACCGGGGTCAGGATCTGTTTGATCTCAGTTGGTTTTTTAAACATCTCCAGTGAATGACAATATCCAATTACATCATCTATCGACTCCCGGTACACCAGTATTTTAGAATGTCCGCTTTCGATAAATGCCTGCTTGAGGTCTTCAATTTTTCCATCCACATCCACTGCCACCAGCTCTGTTCGCGGAATCATGCATTCCCTGACCTTTACTGATTTAAACTCAATGGCATTGTTGAAAATTTTAGCATCTATTTCCGTTTCCTCCTCATTATCCAGATCCAGCAGGTTCTTTTTGATGTAGTTGTTTAGATCCGTGAGACCAAAAACCGGCTTATCTTCAGAAAAATCAAACCTTAGTACATGAATGATCATCAATCGTGAAGTGATTACAATCAGTAGCACGACAGGATAGAGTAGATAATAGATCAGAGCCATTGGCAGGGCACACAACCGGAGCATGAAATCCGGATTGATCAGAAAAATACTTTTTGGGAGGAACTCCGCTGTAACTAACACGATAAGAGTGGATATGAGCGACTGTACCACGAGGATGAAAATATCCGCGTTCAGCGCTGCTGGCAATACAGCGTATAAAAATGGCTCGATAAGTTTGGCCATCAGGATACCATAGAGAACAATGGATAGATTATTGCCAACAAGTGTTGTAGCTAAAAAATGCGATCTTTTACCTGCAAATTCAGATAGAACTCTTCCTGTCAAAGATCCCTTGAGGTTCATTACTTCTATATGAAGCTTATCAGCAGAAATAAAGGCTATTTCAATTCCGGAGAAGAAAGCTGAGAATAACAAACAGACTAAAATGGCAGACAAAAGGGCCGGATCAATCATTGAAGTATTTACTTTTTCTTGTTGCGTTTACGGTATCCATAAACAAAGAAGAGTATGAGACTGATCATAAAGATACCATAAGCCTGCCCAATTCCCAGAACCATGGCTTCGTAAATGGCTATTAAAAAAATGGCTACACCAATCCAAAAGATAATGGCATCTACTCCTTTCATTGATCGATTATGTTGATGGTACCAGAAGGCTTGAGTATTTGATAGGATGAGAAATCCTGGTTGGCTTTGAGTCCTTCACCTGTGTGGACTTCATCATCCGACTTGATGGTGACAAATCGATCGGTATAAAATATCTCATCAACGGGATCCCAAAATAATTCTTCAGTATTGAGCTCATCACCATTGGTCCGATTCTGGACGACCACGTTTCCCTCCCCACGATATACATTTTCTTTAGAGTCCTTATAAACGTAGTCGGCAACAAATGTGGAGGTGATCACTCCCTCCATATTCAGATATTCAAGATGTAGCCCTTTCGGCCATTCCGTATCCCCATTAGCCAGATCCAGTTGTTTAGGTGCTCTAAGCTTTACGACAATCTTTCCTTCATCACTCATCTCGGTATATACACTGTCTATGGCTATCAGTGGTCCGTCATATACCTCATTCATGACTTTTTCCGAATCCTTCTGACAGCCTGAAGATAGAGCAACAACAATTGCCCCCCAAACAAAAAAACGGTCATAGCGATAACCTATGACCGTTTTGATATTTATTCTTTTTGAGATCACTGAGGCCTACGCTCAAGTTTTACGGTCTCCCCGATCCAGCATCCAGTAGATACAGATTGCCCTTCTTCAAAGCTTTCGTTGAAGATATCTTCAATTGAAGGAAACTGAGCCTTAGCCATTCCCATTCTTTCCCCGTTTCCGGCTCTTTGATACATATTGTAGGCAGCGATGTATACAGAACGGTCCTTTACACGACTCTCTCCACCTTTGCAGTCTTCGAAGCTAGCCATGTATAGATCACCGATCAAGACATAAGCGTCAGATAAAGATGGATCGTTCTTAAGCGCTTCCCTGGCATTCTCTCTGGCAGATACTTTCTGACCCTGAACCTGGTAAATTTTAGCGATGCTCAAATAAACATCAGCCTTTTTTGCAGCGTCATCTGTCAGCTCGATAGCTTTTTGGTAGAACTCTTTAGCTTTTTCAAGCTTATCATCTTTTTGATACCTGCTCGCAACAAATTTAGCGATAGCAAAGTCAGGTGTTACCTCTATAATGGCTTCAGCAGCTTCAATAGCCAATGGACTGTCAGTACATTTCTGAGCCAGCATCAGAGAGAAGATTTTCTTACCCAATTTGATATCCTTTGTCTCTCTGAACTTAGGGCCTAATTTCTCTTCGATGAAGTTACAGTCTACATCCACAGTGCTGGTCAAAAGCTTGTCAATAGTATCTACAATCTTTCCTGGCACTGGCTTTCCGGCAGCTTTCTTCTGCTCAACGATATCCATGATCTGAGAATAAATATCAAAGACATCCTCATCACTTAGAGCACTTGATGACCTCTTATATTTATGAGTAGCCACCATATAATAAAGCAGGTTACCATCGAAAATATCTGTGCCATTCAGTTCTACAGTCTTTTTGAACATCTCAAAAAGCTCTTTGTATTTGGATTTATCATCTTTATAAAAACCATATGCAGAATTGACCTTCCTGTTCATTACTGATGCTTCGTCACCAAAGTATTTGATCCTCAGATCATACATGCTTAGTGCTTTCTCCTCATATTGTTTTTTCTTGGTAGCATCTGTTTCTTTTTCTGCCAGATTCTCAAATATTTTCGCTCCATTTATATAAATCGAAGCATTAAGATCCGGTGTATTGATCAGCAGCCAGTCTAATGCTTTGGCAGCAGCCGCATAATTCTCTGATTTCAACTGATCGGTATACAATGCATTTTTTTCCTTGGCTACGTCAATCGAATCACCCCAGTTCCAACCTGGCTGAGCCACGGCTATGGTAGACATCGCTATCAAGAGCAATAAAAATGTGTATTGTTTCACTTGAAGTTTCATTCGTAAATATTATTTAATCATACTTTCTTTTAATAAACCAGCGGTCGTTTATCGTTGCACCTAGTACAACCTGGAAATAAGACTCCCTGGTAAGGCCATTATCTGTTGTGCCTCTCCAACCATATTTGAAAGCAGTCTCAATACTTGAATACCCGCTAACAGGAAGTGCAACTCCAAAATTAATACCAAAATCGTTAATTTGTGTATTTTCTACAAGGTATGGTAGCTCTTTATAGTTAATTCCAGCCCGATATCTTGCTCTTTTAAAGTAGCTACTTACGCTTTGAATATCCGGAATTAATTCTCCGCCAAGACTCAATGACATGGCGTTGTTGTAGTTTGCATTTTCACTTTCACTACTCTCTGGCCATTGTTTGATATCTAAGTCGGCTCCAATCAGTAACTTATTGACTATCTGGTAGGAAAGACCTGCTCCAATGGATCTTGGAAGGTTAAAAGCTGCTGATTCCGTGGTGAAGCTGACCTCCTGAAGCAAAGTAGATCCAGAGTATCTTTCATAACCTGTGGCCAATTCGCCATTTAGCTCTCCTGACAGATTGTAGACCGCTCCAACGTTCAGATAACTTTTATTTGCCAGCTTAAACTTATTAGAGATACTTAACGAAAAAATAATGTCTTTATAAGTGGCATCCTCAGTATAACTGATGACATAGGTGCTTTCAATGTCTTCACCTGCAAGCTGAACCCGCGAATCTTTTTCGATGGTTCCAAAGACAAATGAGGACTTGATTCCGATAGCAAGTGACTTATACAGTCTGATACTGTTTGACCAGGAAAGACTTGAAAGTCCACCGTTTCCCTGGTACTGGTTGATCGCTGCAACACCATTTGATAGAGAATCGATTGAATAGGAATTGTAATTTACCGAGCTATAGGGTAGCAGGGAAAAAGCAGTAGCCCATCGGGACTCCACTACAGGGAAAGCCATGGCCAGGTACCGTAATGAAACAGCGTTTGAATTGTCTGAAATTCCTTGTCCGTCATATGTACGGAAATCGCCCATCAATCCTACGGAGAATGAACTCAAAGGATTATAAAAAAGCATCGAAGGGTTTTGCAAGTTTATCCCAAAAAGAGATGGGGTACCATATCCGATGTTACCCATAGAAAAGTTTTGCTGCAATCCTACTTCCGAAACCTCACCAATCCCATGTGATGAGTAAAGTGAGGTAATCGTTTGCCCCCAGGCCACTCCAACAACCAGGAAAACAGCAATAAATATGACTGATTTAATCTTACGCATTATTGAAATGCATTATTCTATTCAAACCTCTTAAAACCAAATTAGAGCCTGCAAAGATGGGCCCTTTTAATTTTGATTCAAAGTAAGTAGCGTCTCCACCAGTCAAAAGAATTGTTAAATCATGCAATTCTTTGCTAAAATGATCAATAAACCCCTCGATTTCCATAATTGCTGCATTAAATGAGCCACTTTTCAAGCACTCTTTTGTGGTTTTACCCAGAAACTCCTCTCCGATTTCCTCCCATTCATGACTTATGTCCGGTAGTCCTTTGGTGTAGTGATTCATTGATTTCATTCGCATTTTAAATCCTGGTGCTATTACGCCTCCTTTAAATACTCCAGCTGAGCTAAGCACATCATATGTATTGCAGGTGCCTACATCAATCACCAACAGATTTTTGTTGGGAAATAATGTTTGCGCCCCAACCAAAGCAGCCACTCGATCCATCCCCAATGTCTCCGGTGTCTTATAATCTAAACGAATAGGAATGGAAGTCTTGTGATCCAAATACAAAAAATTTGAATCCTGGAAGACCTGCTCAATCTCATAGCGGTTGCCACGTACGGTGCAAAAAATCCATCGCTCAACTAATTCCTTTTTGAGCGCGTGCATCTGGATCAGGGAATCCCAATGCTCTACCTTCACCAATTGTCCGTCTTCAAATTCACCTGATTTTATCCTGGTATTGCCTATATCTACAGCAATATTTCTTTTCTTAGCCATCCATTCATTGTATATGGGTAAAATTAAACATCAAAGACCTTGAATCAATACAACGCCATTGGGATCATGTCTGGCTCGTCTTTGGATGGGGTAGACATCTGTATTGCCTCCTTCTCATCCGGAACTAAATGGTCTTTTGAGATTTTGAGGTCTGCCACAATTGAATTACCGGAAACACTGAAGAACGAACTTAGGAAAAGTGACCAACTCCCGGGACTCGACTTACTAAAACTGGATTTTACCTATGGAGAATGGATCGGCCATCATCTCAAGCGTTTGNTCCCAAAGGACCTGCCAATCGAAGTTGTAGGAATTCATGGGCACACAGTTTTTCATGAACCATCTCATAAAATCAGCACGCAAATTGGTAGTGGATCAGTAATCAGTCAGATATGTGGGGTCCCGGTAGTAGACGACTTCAGAACTAAAGACATTTTAATGGGTGGTCAGGGTGCTCCACTGGTCCCAAAGGGAGAAACATTGTTGTTTCCTGCCTATAATGCTTGGATCAATTTGGGAGGAATTGCTAATATTACGGTGAAGAAAGATGATCACATCCTGGCCTGGGATATTGCTCCCTGTAACCAGGTATTCAATTTTTTTGCCCAAAAGCTCGATGTCCCATATGATAAAGATGGAGTGCTGGCGAGGGAAGGCAAACTCGACGAAAAGTGGACGAATCAATTNAGGGAGCTTCCTTATTTTAAAGTCAATCCACCCAGGTCAATGAGTAACCAATGGATAAATGAGCACATTTTGAAAAATAACACGATGGACCCAAAGACCGGACTACATTCCTTTGTAGAATTCCTTGCTGCGGAGATTGCTTTTTCATTGCAATCACATCTATCGAAAAATGCAAATGTTCTTGTGACCGGTGGGGGCGCTCATAACAGCTATTTATTAACAAGAATAAATTTTTATTTGAAAGATCAAAATATTCAGATCGTTAAGCCGTCTGCAGAGATAATTGAATTCAAGGAAGCCCTTATTTTTGGTTTCCTTGGGTTGCTCAGGAAGCTTGGAATACCCAACACTATAGGGACGGCAACCGGTGCTTCTCAGGATACTGTATCCGGTGTATTGCACCTACCCTGAGTTGTTTTTCAAGCAGAAATTAATCCTAAAAGTAGTGTTAATTTCAGGTTAACAATTCAACGAATTAAGTTATTAAGTAAACCATTTGCATTATCTATGCTGAATAGTATTTTAGTACGTACTTATCAAAATACCCCTTATACCACCCAATGAGCTTACTTCCCCGAGTTTTACTTTTCCTTCTACTATCCTGTGGGGTCTTAAACTCTTATGAAGCAAGGTCAGAAGTCCTTGACAAAACGGAGATCGTTTCCGAGACCCCGCCATCAGACACAGAGCCCGCAGCAGAAGCAGAGCACCATGGTCCAAGCCCATGGAGTGTGATTCCTTTCGTTGTATTACTCCTGATGATTGCCACAGGACCTTTGTTCTATGAACATTTCTGGCATAAGAATTATCCTCTGATATCAATTGTGCTTGCTGTGTTGGTAGTGGCCTATTATCTCTTTAGCCTCCACAATCAGCATTCACCGGTTCACTCCTTTTTCGAATATTTTCAGTTTATCTCCCTGCTGACAGGGCTTTTTGTGGCTTCGGGAGGCATCATGATAAATGTAGACAAGGAAGCCAGGCCGATGACCAATGTGGCAATACTGGCTATTGGCGGAGTAATAGCCAATATCATTGGTACCACAGGTGCCAGCATGCTTCTCATCCGTCCCTTTATCAGGCTCAACAAAAACCGGGTCAAGGCATACCATATCATCTTTTTCATCTTCGTAGTCAGTAATATAGGAGGGAGTCTTACTCCTATTGGTGATCCACCACTTTTTCTGGGATTTCTAAAAGGCGTACCATTCTTCTGGACTTTTACTCACAACCTTCTTCCATGGGCTTTTGCCATTGTCCTGATACTGGCTATCTTTTACTATTTTGATATACGCAATAAGACAGACTTTTCGGAAGGAGAAGAGCTACCTGAACCTACCGGAAATATCAGTATGCGTGGATCAAGAAATTTCATCTGGTTGGCCGTTATAGTAGGCTCAGTATTCCTCGATCCTAATGTGTTCTCATGGGTGCCGGCAATAGATTATCACGGGCAGAAATTTTCTTTTATCAGGGAAATCATCATGCTGACATCAGCCGTTTTATCGTTTAAGCTGGCTGATAAACATGCCCTGGAAGGCAATGGGTTTAGTTTCGAGCCGATCCGGGAGGTGGCTTTTATCTTTATCGGAATTTTTGGTACGATGATGCCTGCCCTGGAAATGGTGGGTGACTACGCCAAATCACCCGAAGGAGCTGCACTTATTTCTCACAATACCCTCTACTGGGGTACCGGTTTGTTGTCCGGATTTCTGGACAACGCACCTACTTATATCAACTTCCTAACTGCGGCCATGGCATCGACAGGTGCCAGTATCAACAGTTTACCTGATGTAGTCTCCTTTGCGAATGGTGGGTTTAAGGATAGCATCCTGGATCTTAAAGCCATATCCGTAGCAGCGGTATTCTTCGGAGCCATGACCTATATCGGCAATGGACCCAACTTTATGGTGAAATCCATTGCAGAGCAGGTAGGAATTAAAATGCCTTCATTCTTTGGGTATATCATCAGATTTTCAATCCCGATGCTTATTCCGATTTTTATATTGGTATGGCTGATCTTCTTTGCTTTTCAGCACTAAGAAGATTACTTCTCAAACAATCCGTTCAATCGCTGTAGCGTAGTTTGCTTGTAAGAAGAATCAATCAGTATTGAGATGTTATTTCTGGAACCTCCAAAAGAAATCATTCTGATCGGCACATCGTCCAGGACTTTAAAGATCTGCTTTCCAAGGCCTCTTTTCTCAGCAATATCGTCCCCTACAATGCAAACGATTGTTTGATCTTTGTCAATTTCTACCTTGCCATACTTGGAGATCTCTCGCTCAATCTCTGGCAAATGCTCATTGTTATCAATTGTAAGAGAAACCGCAATCTCAGAAGTAGTGATCATATCAATTGGGGTCTTATACATCTCGAAAATCTCAAATACACGACGCATAAAACCATATGCCATCACCATCCTGCTGGATTTGATCTTGATGGCAGTAATATTGTCTTTGGCTGCAATGGCTTTGATGCCACCTCCATCACTTTCATCGGAGATGAGTGTACCACCTGCTGCGGGGTCCATCGTATTTTTGATCCGAACTGGCACACCAAATTGCTGGGCAGGAACGATACATGTAGGGTGTAACACTTTGGCACCAAAGTAAGCAAGCTCACTGGCCTCCTCAAAGCTAAGTTTAGCAAGAGGGAAAGTTTTATCAACAACTCTGGGGTCATTGTTGTGCATACCATCAATATCAGTCCATATCTGAATCTCATCCGACTTGAGCACTGAACCAATGATGGTTGCGGAATAATCAGAGCCTCCTCTTTTCAGGTTGTCGATACCGCCAGCTGCATTTCGGGTAATAAAACCTTGTGTGATGAGCGTTTTGGATGAAGTCTTGCTGNGAAGATGCTCTAGCTTTTTGCCAATCATGACCATATCAGGCTCATCATTTTCATCCAACGTCATGAAATTCTGGGCCATAAGTAATGACACATCTGTGCCCTGATCTTTCAGGTAGTTGGTAAAAATCCGGGTAGAGATCAACTCACCCTGCACAACCATCATTTTGTTTACCTGCTGGCTGTAAGGTTGATCAATCAATCCTTCTATATCATCCATTACCTGGTTGATATATGTTTCAGTGTCGTCACGTAGTTCTTTCTTTTCAAATAGCTGATCCAAAAAAGGATCAAATACCTTCCTCAATTCCTTCAGTTGGTTGAGAGCACTTGCCTTGTCACCCATTTCACACTTCTCCGAAATGCTGACAAGCTTGTTAGTATTTCCTGATACCGCAGAGAGGACAACCAGTTTTCTTCCTTTTATTGAGGTGATAATCTCTGCTACCTGCTTCATCCTTTCCGGACTACCTACCGACGTACCACCAAATTTTAATACTTTCATCATTTAAAAATTGAGCATCTTTAATATTGTACTTGCTGCTTCATCGCCTTTATTGCCAAACTTACCCCCGGCACGATCCATGGCTTGCTTCATATTGTCTGTCGTGAGGACCCCAAACGCAACAGGCTTATTAAATTTTAACCCTACTTCTGTAATCCCATGCGCACACGCCTCACAGATAAAATCGAAGTGCTTGGTTTCACCCTGGATGATACAACCGATACAGATTACCGCATCGATATCCGTCCTGGAGGCCAGCCACTGTGCTCCAAGTGGCAGCTCAAAGCTACCCGGCACATCTTTTCTTTCAATATTATCCTTGATTACCCCTGCCTGAAGCAGTGTGGAAACTGCCCCTGAGTACAGCGCTTCGGTTACCTCTTCGTTCCATTCTGATACTACGATTCCTATTCGAAAAGTCTCGGAGTTCGTGAGGTTTGTGGGTTTACCTGAGCTTAGATTTTTGTTTGAAGTTGCCATCCAATAAAAAAGGGATAAAACATGGCTGCCTTATCCCTAACAATTTTTTTAATGTTTGTTATTCTGCAGCCAGGCCTTCTAATCTGGCTTTTTGCTTTTTAGCTTCCTGTATGAGGTCTGACTCTTTAAATTCCGAAATGATTCTGCCATATGCCTGTGCTGCACCTGAGAAATTGCCCTGAAGCTCTTCAGCCAATGCCAGTTTCTTCAAATAAATAGGTGTATAGCTTTCATTAGGCTTATAATCGATTGCATCGTTGTAAGAAGCTATGGCATTGCTAAAATCACCAAGCTCTAAATAAGCATCTCCAATCAACGCATACGCACGGGCCTGAAGCAGGTAATCGGTACTCTTGAAATCATTCAGATATCTGATGGCCCCGTCGAAATCACCCAGCTTCAAATAGGTAACACCTGCATAGAAATTAGCCAGGTTGCTTCCCTTTGTTCCAGGATAATCCTCAATGATCTGCAGAAAGCCATAATTGATCCCATCACCATTCAGCGCTTTTCCAAGGCTGTCAGCTTCGAAGTAATAGACCGCCTGAAACATCTCTCGTTGGGCTTCCTGATCCTGGTTGGATATATAGTATCTATATCCAAAAACACCAGCGATTACCAGGGCAACAATACTCCCAATAATCAGGGTTAAGTTCCTGTTTTTCTTGTTGTTAAGAAACTCTTCAGCTTTGCTGACTAAGGCACCCGGATCTTCTAAAATCTCTATCCCCTCTCCCTCTTTAGTCTTGGTTTTTGCCATTGCTTTTCAAAATTAAGGTCGCAAAGATATGATTTTTCCATCAATCCATGATATATGGATAATCTTCTTGTACGTATACGTCCTTATATGCTTCTTCAGGGGCTGGCCAGTCTGAATTTTCAGAGAATTCAACAGCCTCTGCCACGATATCTTTTACTTTTTGATCTATTGCTTTTAGCTCCTCTTCAGTAGCAAACTTGTTCTTAAGAATAGTAGCTCTTACCTGCTCGATAGGATCCTTAGACTTATATTCTTCTACCTCTTCTTTAGTTCGGTATTTTGCCGGGTCAGACATTGAGTGACCTTTGTATCGATAAGTTCTGAATTCCAACAAAGTAGGTCCGTCACCTTTTCGGGCTCTTTCTGCTGCCTCTTCCATGGCATAATGCACTTCTTCTACTGACATCGCGTCAACTGCTTTTGAAGGAATGTCATAAGCTTCACCCAATGTATAAAGGTCTGTTACGTTGGAAGTTCTTTTCACTGAAGTACCCATGGCGTATCCATTGTTCTCTATCACAAAGATGGTTGGAACCTTCAATGTCATGGCCATGTTGAGGGATTCGTGAAATGCACCTTGTCTCACTGCACCATCACCCATAAAGCACACACACAGGTTGTCAGTCTTATTATATTTTTCTGCAAAGCCAATGCCTGCGCCAAGAGGGATCTGACCACCTACGATACCATGACCACCAAAGAATCCATTCTCTTTGTCAAACATGTGCATGGATCCACCTTTACCTTTTGAAACTCCGGTAGCTTTACCATATAATTCTGCCATAATGGCTTTTGGGTCTGTGCCCAGTGCCAGGGGATGTGCATGATCTCTATAGGCGGTAATGTATTTATCACCTTTTTTCAAGGCAGAAACACTTCCTGCCATACAGGCTTCCTGACCAATGTACAGGTGACAGAAACCTCTGATTTTTTGTTGTCCGTAAAGCTGGCCAGCTTTTTCCTCAAATCTTCTCATGAGGGACATAGATTCAAACCAGGTCAGGTAAGTCTCCTTGCTGAATGCTGCCTTACCGGATGATTTTGATGATGACTTTGTAGTTGATTTGCTGGTTGATTTTGTATTTGTCTTTGCAGCCATAACTTTTGCTAATGTTCTATGCTTAATATTGCGTCGGAATTCCCTTCGGCCCTGCGAAATTAAACCAAAAGGTGCGCTGATCAAAAAGATATGGTTCTCAGCACATTAAAACTTGTAAATTTTAAGAATTATCAGGAAGAAACCTTTCAATTTAAGGAGGGTATTAGCTGCCTGCTCGGCCTTAATGGAATGGGCAAGACCAATTTGCTGGATGCCATCCATTATTTGTGCATGACACGCAGTAGCCAGAGTAACATCGACCAGGACAACATACTTTTTGGTGAGCCTTATTTTTCCATTATTGGAAATTTTAAGTCCGGGTTGAAAGTCAACTGCTATTTTGAAAGTGGCAAGAAAAAGGTCTTCAAAGTGAATGGAACAGAGCCGGATAAGCTGAGTGATCACATTGGTTCTATCCCATGTGTGCTTACCACACCCGACGACAACGAGCTAATCAGAGAAGGGAGTGAAGTCAGGCGAAAGCTTTTTGATCGGGTCATCTCTCAGTACGATCATCACTACCTGGAGCAGCTCATCCAGTGCAGAAAATTGCTAAATCAAAGGAATAGCTACCTCAAGCAAAATGCCGGTAAGTCCTCCTACAATAAAAATCTGCTTCGAACCTATGATGAGCAATTGATACCACTGTTTAGGGATATCTCCGGTAAAAGGAATGAGTTCCTGGAAGAATTTCGCAGTTATTTCACCTCCAATTACCATGAGGTCTTCAAAGTAGATGAAATCCCTGCTATACGCTACCGAACCAAATGTCTGGATAAGAATTTCGAAGAGCAGTTTTATGAGACTGTACAAAAAGACCTGATTCTCGAGCGAACCACCATGGGAAGTCACAAAGATGATTTTGTGTTTTTGCTTGATGGTAAACCCACCAAGAAGTTTGGATCCCAGGGTCAGCAAAAATCCCTGATCATTGCCCTCAAACTTTCGGAATTTGATTTTCTGAAAGCCAAGAAAGACGAGGTCCCTTTATTACTTTTGGATGATATATTTGACAAGCTGGATGATCACAGAATCAGCCACCTCGTAAAGTTGCTTTCAGATGGTAAACGATTCTCTCAGGTATTTATCTCCGATGCCCGGAAAGAACGCACCAAAAAGTTTTTCGAAAAAAATAAAGGAGTCACCTTCTTTGAAATTGAAAATGGCCATTTAAATGGATAAGCAAAACACATCATCTTTTTCTTCAGCATTGAAGCAATTCCTGAAATCAGAAAACCTGGAGAAGACCTGGGATGAAAAAAAGCTCATCCACTCCTGGCAAAAAATCATGGGGAAAACCGTGGCTTCCCGCACTTCCAAGATCCGAATTGACAAGGGCACCATGTTCATCTATCTAGACTCGGCTCCCCTGAAACAGGAACTCACGAACAACAAACAGAAGGTGTTGGAACGGCTGGAAGAAGAAATCGGGTATAAACTGGTGTCTGAGGTGAGATTTCTTTGATCTTACTCCACTGGTTGTTTTTGCTTTCCAAATGGCAAAATCCAACGGATATAATAGTCAAAACCCACTGAGGTATCATTTTCATTCAAACCAAATCCAGGCAGGTCATAGGGATATAGTGCACCTACTTCCTTATTGACTTTGTAAAGCTTATATCGAACAAGATAACCAAAATAGATCTGCCTGTACACTTTTACATTCAATCCGAAAGTGAGCTCCCACCACCTGGATTTTACTACGTCATTAGCCGTATTGATTGTCACTTCACCGAAACCAAAGTCGTCGGTGATCTCCATTTCATCGCTGAACCGGCTGCGGGCATATCTCAATCCCAGTGTAAGGCTATTGGCATCTGTCACATTTTTCAGCACATTGGTCTCCACACCTACTCGATAGAAAGTGCCTTCATTGATATAGGAATAGGTCTCTCCGGTTCTTTCGGTGCGCTGAACACCAAAATCCACCATGAGAAGATTATTGGCAAAGTCTATTCCTACCTGTCCGTTTTGAGCTGTGCTTCCACTAAAAAACACGGTCCTTATCAGGGGAACAGCATTATACCCGAGGATGATCATCGAAGGTTTGTAATCCTTTTCGGCCTTCACAGTAGTGCTATCTGCTGCTTGCTGTGCAAACCCGTAGAGGAATCCAGCTGAAAGAACCAGACTAAAAATAAATCTCAACATTGGTGAATTCTTCACGATTAAGAATGGGATTTATGATAGCAACTGAGTCAAAAGATGAGAACGATCCATCAAGATCATAAAACTTGATAGAGGGATCACATTCTACACTATAGACAGAAAATTCTCTTTTGTAAGTAAGATTTAGGTCGTAATCACCCGAATCCGTTTCAAAAATGAACGAAGTAAAATCATTTGTGGGATCCAGCGGCAATAGGGTTCCTTCCAGTATTGTGTCTTGAAAGACATATGGAGATTGCAGGCTGTAGACCCGGTTAAAGATCAGTGTATCTCTAATAGTGCGGGTGGAAATATCATAGAACTCAATCACGGCAAATTTTCTATTATCATCAAGGTCACACTCTTTGATCTCATTGCAGCCAAGTATACCGATGATGATAAGAAAGAAAACAATCCGGTTGTCCATAGTCAAAATGTGGCACAAAGGTATAATAACAGAGATAGTAGCGAACTTATTGTGGGAAGCATTTTGTTTAGCTTTGCAGATCAATTTTTAAGCGTGAAAACAAAAGCAAAGAAGGATAAGGTAAATATCGTCACCCTGGGATGCTCAAAAAACATCGTAGACTCAGAAGTTTTATTGACTCAACTGAAGGGAAATAAAATTGATGCTACGCATGAATCTGAGAAAGACGATGCAAATATTGTGGTGATCAATACCTGTGGTTTTATCGATAATGCAAAGCAGGAATCCATTGATACCATCTTGAGATATGTAGATGCCAAGCAGGAGGGCCTAGTTGAGAAGGTCTATGTCACCGGATGTCTTTCACAGCGATATAGAGACGATCTCAAGACGGAAATTCCTGATGTTGACGATTGGTTTGGCACCATGGAGCTGTCCTTGCTTCTAAAAAGACTAAACGCTAACTATAAACACGAGCTTATTGGCGAGCGGGTTCTCACCACGAGCAACCATTACGCTTATCTGAAGATTTCCGAAGGCTGCGACAGACCCTGTAGCTTTTGCGCAATCCCCATCATGAGGGGCAAACATGTGTCCAAACCGATAGAGCAAATTATTGCGGAAGCTAAAAACCTGGTGAAGAATGGCACAAAAGAGATCCTTTTGATTGCTCAGGACTCCACCTATTATGGGTTGGACCTCTACAAAAAGCGAAACCTTGCGCACCTACTTGATCAATTGTCAATGGTGGAGGGGTTGGAATGGATTCGATTGCATTATGCTTTCCCAACCGGATTCCCCGAGGACGTGCTGACAGTAATGGCTGAAAGAGAAAACATTTGCAACTACCTGGATATTCCTTTACAGCACGGATCTACAAAAATGCTCTCCCTGATGCGTCGTGGTACTACCCGTGAAAAAACCGAAGAGCTTCTCCACACCATCCGCGAAAAAGTACCCGGTATAGCTATCCGAACGACGATGATCACTGGTCATCCCGGCGAAGGAGAGGCAGAATTTGAGGAGATGATGGATTTTATTGAAAGAACACGGTTCGAGCGTCTGGGAGTATTCACCTATTCCCATGAAGAGCATACCCATGCGTTTGGCATGAAAGACGATGTTCCTGAAAAAACAAAACTTGAACGCGCAGATCGCGTAATGGAACTACAGGAAAACATCTCCGACGAAATCAATCAGCATAGAATCGGACAGGTATTAAAAGTACTTATCGATCGGAAAGAGGGGGAGCATTTTATTGGCAGAACTGAGTTTGATTCACCTGAAGTGGACAATGAAGTATTGGTCAATGCTGAAAATAGCTATCTTCGAATAGGAGATTTTTCAAAAATCAGGATTACTGATGCCACTGCTTTCGACCTGTATGGCGAAGCAGTTGAATGAAAAAATATCTTAACGACTACCGACTTACATGATTTTAGAAAATATTGAGCTGGAGGAAACCCGCTGTTTTTCTCCACTATTTCTTGACTATTTAAAGCAAAAGAGTGAATTAAAGGAGTTCTATCACACCTTCCCTAAGGTTGAAAATTTTGAGGAACTTATTGCCCAAAGAGCATTTCCTGAGGAAAAAAGGAATACACTCAACAGGGTACTGGTAGAGCAATACGGGCCTCTCAAGACCACCGAGGCTGTAGATTTCAATATCCACTCCCTCAATCACGAACGGACATTTACCGTCACCACTGGTCACCAACTCAACATCTTTTCAGGGCCCCTGTATTTTATTTATAAAATAGTGAGCACCATCAATGCCTGTAAAGCATTGAAAGCCAAATACCCTAACTATCATTTTGTGCCCATCTATTGGATGGCCTCCGAAGATCATGATTTTGCAGAAATCAATCATTTCAACCTCTTTGGTAAACGTTACGAGTGGAATACAGACCAGCGTGGCCCAGTGGGTAGGTTTAAACCCCATTCCATCAACACCATATTCCATGAGCTTCCTGATTCTGTTGAGCTTTTCGAGCAGGCGTATCTCGATTTCTCCACATTAGCTGAAGCCACCCGGTTTTACGTCAATGAATTGTTTGGTGACCAGGGGCTCATTGTAGTAGATGCCGACCATCCGGCACTGAAGGAGGAATTCATTCCTGTAATTAAAAAGGAGATCTTTGAGAATGTAGCCAACCCGCTCGTTGAGGCCGCCTCAGCACGTCTCAATGAACTCGGTTACAAGTCCCAGGCTTTTTCCCGAGAGATCAACTTTTTCTATATTGACAATGAAATTAGAGAAAGGATTGTGAGGGAAGATGGATTGTTTAAAGTCCTGAATACAGACATGAAGTTCTCTGATGAAGATATGGATAGGCTCATCAGCGAGCGACCGGAAAACTTCAGTCCAAATGTGATCACGCGACCTATTTACCAGGAAAGCATTCTTCCTAACCTTGCCTACATCGGAGGACCTGCCGAGATCAGCTATTGGATGCAGCTCAAAAGTACCTTTGACGCCCTTGAGGTATCTTTCCCGGCATTGATGCCCAGAAATTTCGGCCTCATCATCAATAAATCCAGTGCCAAGAAATTCCGCAAGCTCAACCTAAAGCCCGCCTCGTTGTTTGAGGAAATTAACCAGATAAAAACGCTTTTTCTGCAAAATATCGGCAACCATGAATTTGATCTAAGCGCGGAAAAGAAAGAGCTGGGAAAACTCTTTGATAAAATCAAGAGCAAAGCCGTAGATGTAGACCCATCTCTTTCAGGTTTTGTGGGGGCTGAGAGTGCCAAGGGTTTTAAGATTCTGGATGAAATAGGAAAGAAAATCAAGAAGTCGGAGGAAAAAAACAATGAGATAGCCATTTCTCAAATCGACAATCTGAAAGAAAAGTTATTTCCCTCTGGCCACCTACAGGAACGACATGATAATTTCCTCAATTTTTACCTAAACCATCCTGATTTCATCAAGTTGCTCCTGGAAAAATTCGATGCTTTTGATTTCCGGTTTAACATCCTCCTGGATGAATGATTTCAAAACCATTTTGCGGAAGCAGGTCCTACCAGCCAGGAAAATCCTTTCTTCCAATATTTGGGAAGATCGAAACAGAATGCTTGCCTCCAAAGTGATTGATTTTATCAATCAGGATTCTGTTAAGGTCATTCACTCTTTTCTTCCGATCGAACGAAACAAAGAGGTAAATACCTGGCCCATCATCAAAGAGCTGATCAGCCGAAATTTACAGGTAGTAGTATCCAGTACTGATCTGAAGAAAGAGCAAATGCTTCACTACTACTATCACCCCCAGCTAAAATTCAGACTCAATCGTCTAAAAATCCCTGAACCGATCAATGCTGAAACAGCTGATACCAGCACAATAGACTTGGTGTTGATTCCACTATTGGCAGCAGACAAAAAAGGCAACAGGATCGGATACGGCAAAGGGTATTACGACAGACTCCTACAGGAGCTTCCAAAAGTGAAAAAAGTAGGTCTCACCCTGGGACCTTTGTTTGATGAATTTGATTTTGCCGAATCCCATGATATCAAACTAGATTATTGTATCACACCATTTGAAATCTATCAATGTCAATGAATCAAAAGACTGACGTATTGATCATCGGAGCAGGGCCTATCGGACTGGCATGCGGTATTGAAGCCACCAAAGCTGGTCTTTCTCACGCCATTATAGACAAAGGATGCCTTGTCAACTCCATCTATAATTATCCGAAGAACATGACTTTTTTCTCCACATCAGACCGGTTGGAGATTGGGGATGTGCCTTTTATCTCTCACAATCCGAAACCTGTGAGAGCCGAGGCACTTGAGTACTTCAGACGTGTAGCCTCCTCATGGAAGCTTAATGTGAATCTCTATGAGCATGTAAAGGGAATTAACAAAAATGATGGTTTTTATGAGGTAAACACTTCTAAAGAAACCTACGAAGCACAAAACATCATCATTGCCACAGGTTTTTACGATTTACCCTATAAACTCAATGTACCCGGAGAAGATCTCCCGAAAGTAAAGCATTATTATGACGAGCCCCATCCCTATTATGGGATGAAAGTAGCTGTAGTAGGTGCCGCCAACTCCGCTGTGGATGTAGCCCTGGAAACCTTCAGAAAAGGAGCCAAAGAGGTGACCATGGTCATTCGGGAATCGGAGATCAACCCCCGGGTCAAGTATTGGGTGAGACCTGACATAGAAAACAGGATCAAAGAAGGGTCTATCACTGCCCACTTCAATTCTGAAATCACAAGGATCGAAGAGCGCACCATAGACATCAAAACACCCGATGGAGCTAAAACTATTGAAAATGACTTTGTGCTGGCGATGACAGGGTACCAACCGGATTTCACCTTTCTGAAAGCTGTGGGGATCAATATTGGAACCGATGAATTCCAAACGCCCGAGTTTAACCCTGAAACCATGGAAACCAACCTCAAGAATATTTTCCTGGCCGGTGTGATCTGTGGAGGATTGAAAACCAGCATCTGGTTCATTGAAAATTCCCGAGTTCATGCAGAAATGATCGTAAAAACGATCAAGGGCAGGCAATAAAATTTTTTGATGAGCCTTTCGTCTGAATAATATGCCATTTAAACATTAAATCTGCCATTCGTGTTGATGGTATACAATTCTAAAAACTTTGATTAGAACAGACCGTTATAATTTTCGGTCAAAAACTCAAAAAATTGAAAAAACACTTACTCGCTTTGTTCCTGGTGTTGCTGATCGCCTATGTACATGCCCAGGAAAAATTTACCTTAAGCGGATACGTCAAAGACGCTTCCAATGGTGAGACCCTGATTGGTGCCAATGTTGTCATCGAAGAATTATCCGGGGGAAACATCACCAATGTTTATGGTTTTTATTCACTCACATTACCTCCCGGCTCCTATACCATCAAGTATCGGTTTGTTGGGTATGAAACAGTCACCAGAAAAATTGATCTCAACGAGAACATTCGGATAGATATTGATCTGCCAACCGAAGAACAGGAACTGGAGGCTGTGGTGATTTCTGCAGAAGCAGAAGATGGCAATGTGACGGATGTGGAGATGAGCACTGCCAAGCTTGATATCCAGACCATTCAAAAGATCCCCGCCTTTTTAGGCGAAGTGGACGTGGTAAAATCCCTGCAACTACTCCCAGGTGTCAGTACGGTTGGTGAAGGTGCTTCCGGATTTAATGTGCGGGGTGGTGGAGTCGGTCAAAACCTGGTTTTGCTTGATGAATCTCCTGTATACAATTCTTCTCACCTATTGGGATTCTTCTCAGTGTTTAATCCCGATGCTGTGAAAGATGTAAAGCTCTACAAAGGGGGTATTCCTCCCAGATATGGTGGACGGATCTCTTCAATCCTTGACGTGAGGATGAAAGAAGGAAATAACAAGGAATATGATTTTACAGGCGGTATCGGAACGATCTTCAGCCGGTTTGCAGTTGAAGGGCCTATTGTGAAAGAAAAAGCATCGTTTATCGTAGCAGGCAGGAGGTCATATGCAGATATACTTGCCAGACCATTCACAGATATTTTTGATGAGGGTGCTCAACTATATTTCTATGATCTGACCATCAAAACCAACTATAACATTTCTAAAAAAGATCGACTCTTTTTATCAGGTTATTTAGGTCGCGATGTATTCAAATTTGACTCCCGGCAAGGTTTTTCCTGGGGAAACAATACAGCCACTTTACGATGGAATCACCTCTTCAGTGAAAAGATCTTTAGCAACTTCACCTTATTCTTCAGCGACTATGATTATGAGTTGGCTTTTGGAGAAAATGACCGGGATAAATTTGAATGGACTTCCCGTATCCAAACCTACGATTTCAAACCTGAATTCACATACTTCATCAATCCTCGAAACGAGCTGACATTTGGTGGTGAGGCTGTCCTTTATCGGTTCAAGCCAGCCGATGCCACAGGAGTAAGCAACGGCGAAAGTACCGATATCAGTCTGGCAGAAAAAAAGGCTTTCGAAGCTTCCCTTTACATAGGAAATGAACAAAAGCTTACTGATAAGCTGTCTACTATGTACGGTTTGCGATTCTCTCATTTTGATTACCTGGGAAAAGGAACTGCGTATACGTTCAATGATACAATTCCCGGTGAAAGAAGACGGGTGGTCTCAACTCAAGAATACGGGAGCCTGGAAAGCATAGCAGACTACAACAATTTCGAACCCAGGATCTCTATGAAATACCAGCTGGGACCAACCAATTCCGTCAAGGCCAGCTACAACAGGACCGTACAATATATCCACCTGATCAGTAATACTGTAGCATCAAATCCGCTGGATGTCTGGACTCCAAGCACCAACAACCTGAAGCCACAAATTGGTGACCAGTGGGCATTGGGATATTTCCATAATTTCAAGGACAATGATTATGAATCATCTGTAGAAGTGTACTACAGAGAAACTCAAAACCAGCTGGATTATATTGATGGAGCCGAGTTATTCATCAATGAATTGCTGGAAGGCGATGTACTTCCAGGAATTGGAAGAGCATATGGAGCCGAATTTTATTTGAAAAGAAACAAAGGCAAACTCAATGGGTGGATTAGCTACACTGTAGCCAGGACAGAGCTTCAAATTGATGGGGTAAACAATAATGAATGGTATCCCACCCGATTTGATCAGGCACATAACCTTAAAGTAGCTGCATTCTATGACATCAATAAAAGAATGTCTGTCTCCGGAAACTTCACTTATCTCACCGGAACACCCACAAACTTCCCAGATCAGCGGTATGAAATTCAGGGGTATACCATCCCACTCAACAGCTCAGATTCACGGAATGGGGTACGGATACCTGATTATCACAGACTCGACTTTAGTTTCACGCTATTGGGTAAAGAATACAACAAAAGAGGAAAAAAGAGAAAGTTTGAAGATAGCTATGTCTTCACCGTATACAATGTGTACGGACGTAGAAATCCGTTCTCTATCTATTTCTCGCAGGGCTCTGACAGACAGNAATACGGCACTCCGGTTTCCACACAGGCCACTCAACTATCCATCATAGGATCTGTTTTCCCTTCTATCACCTATAATTTCAAATTTTGATCAAGATGAAGCGTCTTATATTTTCATTCATTATCGCTGGATTTCTATTTGGATGTGAAGACAATATCCATGTCGACCTTGCTGAAGCTGATCCGATCCTGGCAGTAGATGCCTGGCTGGAGCATAGAACCGGAGAACAACAAATCATACTACAATATACACGACCCTATTTTGATAATTCAATTGCTGAAGGGATTCAGGGTGCCAGCGTACGGGTGCTGGAGGTAGAAGGCACATCTCCAAAGGATACTCTTGTGTTCACAGAAACTGACGAGGGGGTGTACACCTGGTCACCGGAAATTGCATCAGATTCATTCGGGACGATCGGAAACCTCTATGTCCTTGAAATCATCATTGACGGCAAGCAGTTTCTGAGCCAGTCCAGGCTGAATGCAGTACCTACTATTGATAGTATCACTTTCCGACAGGAAGATGGAGCTCAGAACTTCATTCCTGATTTCTTCGCAGCGGAATTTTGGTCTCGAGACTTGCCAGGTGAAGGTGATACCTATTGGATCAAAGCCTGGAAAAATGGTGAGTATCTCAACCAGCCTGCCGAGATCAACATCGCGTATGATGCCGGATTCTCTCAAGGTGCACCTGTTGATAATATCCTGTTTATCCAGCCAATCAGGGATTTGATCAACCCTTTCGATGAGGATCCCAGTGATGACTTTCAGTTCCTGCCTCCATACCTGAAGGGAGATTCGGTATATGTTCAGATCCAGTCTATCAATTATGATGTATGGTTTTTCCTCACCAATGTGATTGATGAAACCAATAGGCCAGGTGGTTTCAGTGAGCTCTTTGCCACACCATTGTCAAACGTGCACAGCAACATTGTGCCTCAGGATCAGAATGAAAAAGCGGTGGGAATATTCTCCGTTTCAGCTTTACACGGGATGGGAAGAAAATTCACTGATGATGCAATTCGGGTAGTGCAGCCATGATCTTTTCTTTGGAGGCTTTTGTTTATCTTTAGGTAAAGTTCACACACATGAGCCATTCTATTGAGAGTCCCCCAAAAACAATTATGGAAGCATACCAGTGCCTCCCCGAGGGCACTTTGGCTGAGCTCATAGACAATGTGATTTATATGTCTCCATCGCCAACATCAAAACACCAGATCATATTAAATGAAATTAATTTTCATCTAATACAATATTTCAAAAGTACCCGGGAAGGCATGACCTATATTGCCCCGTTGGATGTATATCTGGATGAATCCAGCAATGCAGTTCAACCGGATATTATTGTGATTTTAAATCCAAATCAAAAGATAGTAAATGAGGAAGGCCACATCCACGGTGTCCCGGACATGCTAATTGAAATCCTATCCCCTGGAAACAAGGACCATGACCTGATCAGGAAAAAAGACCTGTACGAAAGATTTAAAGTTAAAGAATACTGGATCGTGGATCCCGATAGCAAATTGACTCTGGGCTATGTCCTGTCAAAAGATAAATACCAGCTGGTCCATGAAGAAGTGGGCCGCTTCGCTTCCCAGCTAATTGATTTCGAATTCAATTTCTAGGCTATTCCAGCCTCCGTGCCCTAACCATTTCTTTCTTACCCATACCGCCTGGCAATACCTCCACCTGAAAACCAATAGCTGCTAAATCTCTCTTGAACTGCCCCTGGGCACAATAGGTCACCATAATACCACCCGGGTTAAGTAGATCCAGGCATTTGGATAAATTTTCTTTTGACCAGATCTCTGGTTGCCTGGACGGCGCAAAAGCATCAAAATAGATGATATCAAAAGTCTGTTTTGGAAAAAAATCTTCGAGGGTTTTCTGATACCGGTGAAATTCAAAAAACGGAGATATTGAGAGATTCCCTTCTGTCAAGACATGCATTCTGTGAAAGACCTCTCGTTCCTCCTCTGCACCCGCATATCCCAGATTTTCATAAATTTCTTTCGAGAGTGGAAAGGGTTCTAACGTATGGTAGCGGACATTTAGCTGCTTTTTTTTGGCAAATTGATAAGTGAGTAACGCATTTAATCCAGTACCAAAGCCAACCTCCAACAATTTGATATCGGTATTGGTTAGAGTATTTATCCCATTCTCGATGTAAACATGAATGGATTCACCCAGTGCTCCCCTGGTGGAATGGTAGGTCTCATCAAGCTCCGGCAAATAGAGACTGCTCGAACCATCTTGAGTTGTAAAGAGTCTTACTTTAGGTGAATTCATAAGATGTGATTAATTTTATATAGAATAGGGGATTTATAATTTTATATTGATTTCTTTTGATAATCGTTAGTTAAAGTTGAGAAGAAGTATCTAAAACAAAATATTATATGAAAAACATTTTTTTTATCGCAGTGCTGGGCTCCATGATATTGTTGGCAGCATGTAGTAAGGACGAGCCGGAAGTAAACCCTTTGGTTGGAGTATGGCAGCTGGATGAGTTTGCGATTGAGGTGAAAGAAGCAGGATTTGAAAGTAACAATGCTAGTGGAGATGCCAGCGGGATTTATAAAATTGAATTTAAAAGCGATCTCACATATATAAGAACTGTTGGAGAAGGAACTGATGAACTTGTTGAAGAAGGTAACTGGGAGCAGGATGAGGATTTCATTGAATTAGATCCTAAGGCTGGGACCCCAAAAACCGATGGTCTTTTTTATGATTTTGAAATCACCGGCATCACAAATAGGGAGTTAGACATAACATTCGAGGATAACTGGTTCTATTTTCCGGATGCTAAAGTTGAAGACTGGATACAGGATGGAACATTTGTTCTTAATCAAGCTCAGACAGCATACGTTTTCAACTCGGAGCTTACAACAGAGGAGATCAATGCTCTTGTTACAGAATTTTATACTGAAGTAACCGAGGTATATGATCTGAACTTCGATCTATCAAACTAAAATTCACAGTTCCGGGAGATAGTTGACGACGGGTATGAGATTTGCAATAATTGTATTTCTATTAGCAGCTGCAAACTTTCTGCATGCCCAACAGTCTATAAAAGGTAAAATCACAGATGCCTCCGGCGAGGGGATGATCGGTGTTACAGTCCGCATTCTGGGTACCAATGAAGGTACGGTCACAGATTTCGATGGAAATTTTACATTGGAAGCTGAGCAGGGACAAACGCTCCAGATTACCATGGTAGGTATGGAGACTGTGGAAGTGCCAATCACCAATGCATCTACCCCCATCAATATCCAGATGAAGGAGGAAACCGAGGAGCTGGAAGCGGTTATCGTCACAGGATTTCAGGAGGTGGATCGGAAACTTTTCACAGGGTCTTCTCAGAGTCTCTCCATGGACGATATCAAACTGAATGGTTTGACCGATGTGAGCCGGGCACTTGAGGGGCAGGTAGCCGGAGTCACAGTGGACAACGTCTCAGGAACATTCGGAACTTCTCCTAAGATCAGGATCAGGGGTAATACTTCTATCAATGGGTCAAACCAACCACTGTTTGTGGTGGATGGTGTAATACTTGAAGACATGGCCAGCGTCAATACCGAGGATCTTATTTCCGGTGACGCCAACACGCTGATCAGTTCATCAGTTGCCAACCTCAATCCCAGTGATATCGAATCATTCCAGATATTGAAGGATGCTTCGGCAACCGCAATTTATGGAGCAAGAGCTGCCAATGGAGTAATTGTGATCACTACCAAAAGAGGAAAAAGTGGGGCCCTAAGGGTAAACTACTCCGCCAATTTTACCGGCAAAATCAGACCTACTTATAACCAGTTTTACCTGATGAACTCTGCTCAGGAAATGTCGGTATACAGGGAACTGTACAGCAAGGGATTGCTGGACATCACCACTTCGGTGAGGGCTCAGAATTATGGAGCAATGGGCAAAATGTTTGACCTGATCGCCAACCATAAATTGGACTGGGGTCCTTATAGTACACTCAATGAGGAGTTCCTCAATAAATATGAAAATGCCAATACAGATTGGTTCAGTGTACTTTTCAATGACGTGGNGATCCAACAGACCCATTCCCTCAGCTTCACCTCCGGGACAGAGAAATCCAACAACTACTTTTCCATCAGTTACCTCGACGATCAGGGCCAGACCATCGCTGACAATGTGCAACGGATCACCGGAACAGCCAGGAATACTTATTTTATTTCTGATGAATTCTCTTTTGGATTAAAGCTCACCGGAAGTCTTAGAAATCAGAAAGTGCCGGGAACCCGAAACCGGGAATTGGACCCTTTAACTGGCCAGTATAGCAGAAGTTTTGACATCAATCCGTTTAGTTATGCGCTGAATACCAGTAGATCTATTCGTCCATTCGACGACAATGGGAATCCGGAATATTTCAGAAGGAATTATGCCCCTTTTAACATCCTGGATGAGTTACAATACAATTTTATGGAGATCCAGGTGGCTGACGTGTCAGCCCAAACCGACTTTGAGATCAATCCGTTAAAAGATTTGTCAATCAAAGGAGTATTTCAAGCCAGGTATGCCAATACCAAAAGGGACCATACAGTCCATGAAAACTCTAACCAGGCAGAGGCTTACCGGGCTAATGACACACAGTTCATTCAGGATGCAAACAATTTACTTTTCAACGACCCGGATAACCCCGGATTAAACCCTGTAGTTGTTTTACCACAGGGAGGGTTTCAATACCTGGATCAAACCACCTTATTCAACTTTTTTAGTCGTGTCAGCGCCGAATGGAATAAAACCATCGGAGAGGTGCATGAGGTAAATGTTTTAGCAGGTCAGGAAATTCGATTCACCAACAGATCAAACACTAGCACGACAGGATTGGGCGTGGTATATGGTAGCGGTGAAATAGTGGTGACCGATCCCAATATCATTGAATTCTTTAATATTCAGGATGTAGATTATTACGAACTGGGTAACGAAAGAGACCGGTTTATTGGCTCTTTCATCAATGGGGCTTACTCGTATAAATCGAGATATATTGCCAACTTCACAGCCCGATATGATGGTTCAAATCAGTTAGGTAGAGCACGTGACGTACGTTTTCTGCCCACATGGAATGTGAGTGGTGCCTGGAATATCTCTCAGGAACCTTTTATGCAATATGCCTTCCTCGATGATCTAAAAATTCGTGCAACATATGGTATTTCCGGTAACCTCCCTCCGAATACCAGCGCACTACTGAACCTGCAGGCTGATGTGACAGTAAGACCCACCGATGTGGAACCGTATCTGTTTATTCAGGATCTGACTAACAATGAGCTTACCTGGGAAAAACTTCGTGAATTTAATGTGGGCATGGATATCTCCATTTTCGATGGGAAAGTCAGTAGCTCCCTGGATTATTACAAAAGAAATTCTTTCGACCTGATTGGTGCAGTTCAGACCAGTGGTGTTGGAGGTAGTGGCCTTAAGGTGGGAAACTTTGCCAATATGGAAGCTGATGGGTTTGAGGTTTCAATCTCAACCCGAAACATTGACAGAAATCGATTTTCCTGGCGCACAAGTTTCAATGTTGGATATACCTATGACCGAATCACGAAACTTGATTTTGGGCCAAGATTGGTTGATGCCATCAATGCAAATGGAGCAGCGGTTTTAGGCGGACCACGTAGAGGGTTATTTTCCACCAAGTTTGCCGGCTTATCTGAAACCGGAGTCCCTCAGTTTTTCAACGAAGACGGTGAAGTATCGCTGGCCGATCTGGACCTTCAGGATCGCGAAGGACTTTCTACCAAACTCGCATATGAAGGACCATCCGAACCACGTGGTGGTGGTGGATTTACCAATACATTCACCTGGGGCAACCTGACCCTGAATGTGTTGCTTTCCTACAAATTTGATTACAAGATACGGCTCAACGATGCTTTTTACTCTGCCTACACGGACTTTGATGCTCTGCCAAGAGACCTCGTGAACAGGTGGGTAGCTCCGGGCGACGAAGAAATTACTGACATCCCTGTGATCCTTGAACGAAACCTGGCTACAGCTAATTTTGACTATGTGCTGGCCTACCAGTTTTATAATAAGAGTACTGCGCGGACAGCCGATGGTACTTATGTAAGGCTCAGGTCTGCAAGTTTATCTTACAGCCTCCCACAAAACATTGTGAGTAAGATGAAGCTTGGTTCTGCCTCAATATCTCTTGAGGGCCAAAACCTTGCACTTCTTTATCGAGACAGTAAGCTTAACGGACAGGATCCGGAATTTTTTAGTAGTGGAGGTGTGGCTTTGCCACAACCCAGAATGGTGATACTGGCATTAAATATTGGATTTTGATGAAAGGTCAAATAAAAATATGGATTGCTTATTTCACATTGACAGGAATTGTTGGATGTGATGCCTTTCTGGATGAACCACCGGACAACAGGGTGCAACTGGACAACCTGGAAAAAGCAAGCCAACTGCTGACCAATGGTTATTCTGTCGCGAGTCCTGCCTTCACGGATTGGATGACCGACAATGTGACGTTTACCCAGGGGACCACCATCAGGCAAAACCATGAGCAGTTGTTTAGCTGGACAGATGGCACCACAGGACCAGATGAGCAGGATTCACCGGAATTTTTCTGGAATGAAACTTACAATGCCATCGCCCATGCGAATGAAGTGCTGGCAGTGATCAACGACATCCCAACGACTTCAGAAGAGGAAGAAGCACATAAAGATGCGATCAAAGGAGAAGCCAGGCTCATCCGAGCTTATGGTCACTTTATGCTTGTCAATATTTTTGCTCCTCATTATGATCCGGAAACTGCTGATACAGATTTAGGTATTCCGTACATCAAAACTCCTGAAACGACTTTTCTCGCCAAATACGAGCGAAATACAGTTGCAGAAGTCTATGAAGAGATTGAAGATGACCTCCTCAGGGGGCTCGACCTGATCAATGACAATTTCTACTCCAATTCCGGAAAATATCACTTCAACCGAAACGCAGCACTGGCTTTTGCCTCACGTTTCTACCTGTACAGAGCTGCTGATGCCAACGACATACAGAGCTGCATTCGATATAGTGACCGGCTTTTGGGTTCAGACCCTGGTCCGTTCGTTCGAGATATGACCACCAACGAATTTCGTAATGCAAAAAGCTCCATTGATGCATATCCACAGCTCTATAACTCTCCTGACCTTCAAAGCAACCTGCTGCTGATGCGAAAAATTACCCTTACCCATGTGCCCTTCTTTGCTCATGGGATAGGTAGAAATGAACATTCGGATCTTTTTGCCCTTAATCCTTTTACCGGGTCTACAGATGAACGGGAAAATCCCGCCCTTCAGATGGGTATCAATGCGGTACTGCCGCTTCGCTATGAAATTCTGTTTCAACGTAGCAGCTTAAATTCCAATACTGGTCTCTACTACTGTATAGCTCCTATCTTCAGGGGTGAGGAGGTTTTACTCAATAGAATCGAGGCCAATGCATATTTTGGCAACAACAGCAAAGCCATTGCGGACCTACAAGTTTTTGTGGAGCGACGTTATAGGGGAGACGACATCACCGTCACCATGGAAAGCCTTCGCAGTTGGTTCGGAGCAGAAAATGATCCGGAATTCACAGATTTACTGGTCCTCCTCAATTTTGTGATCCTGGAACGGCAAAAAGAATTTTTGGTTCAGGGAATGCGCTGGTTTGATATCAAACGTTTTGGATTTGAGGTGGTGCATATCACACCTGAGAACGGCGCGATATTACTTGAAGCGGATGATCCGCGAAAGGCATTACAAATACCACAATCCGCAATTGATGTTGGAGGCTTAGAACCTAATGCAAGATGAGCGTGATGAAGATAAATAATATCCTGCTGCTGGTTGGTTTAGTGCTATCAATCAGCTCCTGTTTTCCAAGCGAAGAGTTGAATGTTCCGGTTAAGGATGTGAACGAGGGAAACCTGACTGATCTGGATATATACATCAATGATAACTTTCTGGAAGAATTTAACATGGCCATCCGGTACAAATATGAGGACCGCTTTGTAGACCCCAACGAAAAGGCCATCCCCCCCAGGCTGTCTGCCGTGATGCCTATGCTGGATTTTATCCAGCAATACTGGATCGACCCATACCTCGAAGTGAGCAATGGTGAAGTTTTCTTCCGAAATCACGTACCTGCCGAAATAGTCTTTTTGGGTGGTCCTATTTATAATGTAGATGGTACACTAACCCTTGGTACTGCAGATGCCGGAGCAAGGATCACCTTTACCGATGTAAACAGCGTAAATCCAGACGATGAAGACTGGAGAGACCTTCAGCTCAATGTAGTTTATCACGAATTTTCACACATCGTACATCAGCGATACAAACTTCCGGCTGGATTTGAAACCATTTCACCAAATGGCTATTCCGGGCCAGGATCCTGGTATACGCTAACTGATGAAGAAGCATTACAAAGGGGATTTGTCACGCCCTATGCTACTTTAAATCCGAATGAAGATTTTGCTGAAACCGTGGCTTTTTACCTGTTTGATTCCCAGTTTGCTCAAAAATTTACTATCGCTGAAACCAACTGTCAGACCAGTGATTGTGAAAACAGGAATACTGGTAGAGCCCTGATTAGACAAAAGGTATCGGCCATCTCCAACCATTATGAAAAGGTCACAGGGATCAACCTGGAATCATTGAGAAACATTATACAGGCTAAACTTTAATGAAGTGGATTATTTACATATTACCGTTATTTCTCCTGCTATCCTGCAAGGAAAATGATGATGATATTGACAGTGTGGAAAAGCGAGTTCAGGCAGCAATCGATCGACTTTTTGATGAATTAAATGAGCCCGCCAATGGTTGGAAAGTAGTTTACACGCCCACCGGAACAAGTGGTGGATTTTTTATGCTCCTGGATTTTGCCCTGGATGGACGGGTTCGGGTGCAATCAGATGTAGCTGCTAATGACGGAGAATTTCTTGACCACTTCATGAGCTACCGGGTAGACAATTCAATGCGCCTTGAACTCATTTTTGAAACTTATGGGATTTTTCATTACCTGTTTGAATTGGATCAAACCACATTTGGCGCTGAGTTTGAATTCAATTATGTGGGTAAGGAAGATGGAAAATTACTTTTTGTCAGTAAGACTGACGGAGGTGACAATCCAACCACGCTTACGTTTGAGCCAGCATCTACTAATGATGTGAATCAGCTTGCAACAGGTATTTCTACTAACCTGGATAAATTCAAAGGTCTTTCTCCCCAGATCTTTGGCGCGGAACCCCCCATTCAACAGATCTATCTGGACAATAGTGGAGTATCATTCTTCTGGTCGATCAATCTTGACAAGCGAATTGCTGAAGCGGATTTTGCGGGTGTAGGCACCACATTTGAAGAGATCTATGGTAATGGCAGTGGAGTTAATCTCAATTTCAGCTCCGGTTTTTCTTATTCGGGGGATCAGCTGATCCTGAATAATCCACTCACCATGACAGTAGGAGGAAATGAAATTACCATTTCTTCTATGACTTTTAGCACGTTTGATGAGGCCGGTGGAGGCTCTCTGTGCCCAATATCCAGTGATGTAACACCCACTTATTCAGGCACAGCCGGTTCAAACGGTCCGTACACTGCATCAAAGTCTTTGTTTGATCGCAGCGGAGCAACTTTCAATGCCAACGATGATGGTGTATATGCCGTCAACATTCCATTCATTTTTGATGACAGCCTTCAGTCACTATCTGATGAAGGAGTGATAAAAGATTTCATTCCTAATGCAGTGGCTTTTATCATGACTTATGGATTTAATAGTGAGAACATACCAGCTTACAGTATCGGGTTTATCACTGAGAGTGGAGACAGCACAGATATTATTTTGCGGGAATTTGAGCCTACTACAAGCATTGGTAATCAGGTAAACATTGTGTTCACCAATAATTACTATCAATCTGATGATATGATGACCTCCCAGGACACAACCAATATGGTTGAGGTAACAGAAACCATTTTCAGTGGCGGTCGGATCTACGCTTATGATTATCCCATCCAGGGACTGCAGGTATACAGGCTATTTAACCCCTGTAACCGTTTTGAGATCTTCGTAGTACAATAGCTAGTCAAAGTACAGCAAAGCAACAGCCTGAGCGGCAACTCCCTCCTCTTTACCCACAAATCCCAATTTCTCTGTTGTGGTAGCTTTGATAGAAATGTCATTTGTTGAGAGTTCAAGCACCTCAGCCAGGCATTCCTTCATGTGCTCTATATAAGGGCTTACTTTGGGCTTTTGGAGAGAAATGGTAGCATCGATATTCACGATCCCAAAACCTTCTTTGATTATGAGCTCATTGACCTCCTTCAACAGTTTCTTACTGTCAATCCCCTTATACTTTGGGTCTGTATCCGGAAAATGAAACCCAATATCCCTGAGGTTTGCAGCACCTAATAGGGCATCGCAGATCACATGGATCAGCACATCAGCATCAGAATGCCCTACAGCACCCTTCCGATGCTTGATCTGTATACCACCTAACCAAAATTCTTTTCCTTCTTCAAGGGCATGGACATCATACCCAAATCCAATTCTAATTTTCGGCTTCATTAATTCTCTGGTAAATAAAATAATGTAGAACAATTCGTTGGTCGCAGTACCCTAGACGCAGCTCCTACCACTTCATCTTTTGTCACTTTCCTAAAATATTGCTGTTCGTTATTTACAAGGTCAATATTTCCCAAAAATGCTGCGAAAGCAAGACCCATGGCTCGATTCAAAACTTCAATTTGTGAAAACAAATGACTGGATTCACTCTGATTTTTTACTTTCTCCAGATCATCACCCTGAATACCCTTGTCAATGGTGTCCTGAATAATTTTTTCAATTTCCGCATTGGCCATTTTTTCATCCACACCTTCGTTGAGCTTGCCTGAAATCACCATCAATCCCGGGTCGATATTTCCTGTGATATAGGAAGAGATTCCGGAAAAATACTTCTTCTCTTTCACCAGCTTCTGATAAAGAATGCTGGAATGCCCCCGGCCGAGGATATCACTCAACAGATCCTCTGAATAGTATCTTTCACTTACCCGCTCTGCCATATGATAAGTCTTATATATGGCTTTGACTGGCACCTTGTTTTGGACTATCATTTCCCTGGCTTCCGATTGTTCCGGTTCCATATCAGGCATTCTGACAAGCGTCTTCTGATCATCTATGCCACCAAACCACTTCTCAGAGAGCTTCATTGCCCTATCTACTGTGATGTCTCCCGCCACCACAAGAATGGCATTGGAAGGTCGATAATACTGAAAGAAGAAATTCTTTACATCTTCCATCGTGGCATTTTCGATATGTGAGATGTCTTTGCCAATGGTGGGCCATTGATATGCATGCTTTTTATATGCCATGGGTCTCAACTTCAACCACACATCTCCATAAGGTTGGTTGAGATACCGCTGCTTAAACTCTTCAATTACCACCCTTCTTTGCACTTCGAGTACTTCAGGGTCAAACGACAAACTCAACATTCGGTCTGATTCCAGCCAGAAAGCAGTTTCTACATTGTCCGAAGGGATGGTGACATAATAGTTGGTGATATCATTACTGGTGAATGCATTGTTTTCCCCACCTACTTTCTGCAGGGGCTCATCAAAATTTTTCACATGCTTCGATCCACCAAACATGAGGTGCTCAAACAAATGGGCAAAACCAGTTTTCTCTGGATCCTCATTCCTTGCACCCACCTTATAAAGCAGGTTCAGACAAACTGTGGAAGAACTGTGGTCTTCGTGTACGATGACGTCCAGGCCATTGCGCAACGACTCTCTGTGATAATTGATCATCGCCATAAAATTAACCAAACCGATGTGGTTTCACTTGACTTGTTTTCAAATTACCTTTAGGCCGAATTATGAGCATCAGTTTTGAGCAAGGCATACATTCTAAAAAGGAGCTGATTTCGATCTATAGGGAGCTTCTCACTCCTCGTCTGATTGAGGAAAGAATGCTGCTACTTCTAAGGCAGGGAAAGATCAGTAAGTGGTTTTCAGGGATCGGTCAGGAAGCTGTATCTGTTGGGGCCACACTCGCATTGAATGATGATGACTTTATTATGAGCATGCACCGTAACCTGGGCGTTTTCACCTCCCGAAAGGTGCCGATGGTCAAGCTCTTTCATCAACTCAAAGGAAGTCCTTCGGGCTATACTAAAGGAAGGGACAGGTCTTTTCATTTTGGTACTATTGAACATCATATTGTGGGGATGATTTCTCACCTTGGCGCGCAGCTGGGTGTGGCTGATGGAATTGCACTGGCTCATAAGCTCAAAAAAGAAAAACGCGTAACGCTGGCCATTTCCGGTGACGGGGGCACCAGTGAAGGTGATTTCCACGAGGCAGTAAACCTGGCCTCGGTCTGGAATCTACCTGTGATCTTCCTGATCGAAAATAATGGGTATGGACTTTCTACCCCAAGTAATGAGCAATTCAATTTTGATTCTTTTGTTGTGAAAGGTCCCGCATATGGGATCAGCGCCTACAGCCTGGACGGAAATAATATCCTTGAGGTGATCGACCAACTGAGTGAAATTGCCAAAGAAGTAAGAAAAACTTCACAGCCCGTCATCGTGGAAGCCAGGACTTTTCGTATGCGGGGACACGAGGAGGCTTCAGGTACCAAATATGTCCCGAAAAAACTCATGGACGAGTGGGCACGAAAAGACCCTGTTGAATCATATGAAAAGTTCCTCTTAAAGAAGGGGATCATGGCCTCTGAAGAGCTGGAAAAAGTCAAATCAGATATCTCGCAGGAAATTCTTTTCGCCACAAAAGAAGTTTATGAATCAGATGATACCGGCTTTCTGCTTGAGGAGGAAGAACAGGATATTTTTCATCCTTATGAACAGGTATTAACTGAGACACCGTCTGCCAAAGTCAGTGAAAAAAGATTTGTGGATGCAATCTCTGACGGTCTGAATCAGTGCCTGGAAAAACATGACCATCTTATCCTCATGGGACAGGATATTGCCGAATATGGTGGAGTGTTTAAGGTGACCGAAGGCTTTGTAGAAAAATTTTCGAAGGACAGAATCAGAAATACACCAATCAGCGAGTCAGCCGTGATTGGGGCAGGCCTTGGACTGTCCATCGCCGGCATGAAATCCGTGATTGAGATGCAGTTTGCTGATTTTGTCTCCTGTGGCTTTAATCAGCTTGTCAACAATGTAGCTAAATCTCATTATCGTTGGGGCCAAAATGCTGACGTTGTCATTCGGCTACCTACGGGTGCCAATGTAAACGCAGGACCCTTTCATTCACAGTCAACCGAAGCCTGGTTCTTCCATGTCCCCGGTCTGAAGATCGTATACCCCTCCAACTCATTCGACGCAAAGGGATTATTGTGCGCTGCCATTGAAGACCCCAACCCGGTACTCTATTTTGAGCACAAGTATTTATATCGATCTGCAAAGGACCATATCCCCGATGATTATTACACATTACCCATTGGCAAAGCCAATCTCATCCGGGAGGGAAAGGATCTTTGCATCATTACCTATGGGTTGGGTGTACTGTGGGCAGAAGAAGCGCTTGATACCCTGGAGATCACAGCAAGCTTGCTTGATCTCAGAAGTCTGCAACCATGGGATAAGGAAGCTGTTAAAGAGGCCGTAAAAACTACTGGCAAAGTGTTAATTCTTCACGAGGACACCCTCACAGGCGGCATCGGAGCCGAGATTGCCGCCTGGATCTCCGAAAACTGTTTTGAATACCTGGATGCCCCTGTGATGCGGTGCGCCAGCCTGAATACCCCTGTGCCTTTTGCAAAAGAACTAGAGGACAATTTCCTGCCTAAAAGCCGTTTAATGGACAAGATTCAGGAAATAATGCGTTATTAGCATAGATTGATTCCCCTTCGAATTGGGATTAGTCCCGTTTATTTCAAATCTTTGAAGTAATCAAACAGGTTTTTTTGCTTAGGTTATCTACAATATTGGTCCTCTTTGCCCTGAGCTACGGGTTTATTGCATCCGATGCGCAGGCACAGATCATCACAGATTCGAAAAGAAAGCTGAAGACACAAAAAGTTCAGCCAAAGTCTGGTGGTGGAGGTAGTATTAGCGACCAAACAGGCAAAAACAAAAAAGAAAAAGTTTATCCCAGGTATTCGGTTGCCAGTCCACGGTCACTTTTTAGAAACAAAGGGGTGGCGCCCCGATACTCTACAGGCGGTCCTTCAGGAATTTTTGGAGCGGCAAGAGTTTCTCCACGGTATTCGCCCGCTTCTCCCTTCAGAAGTGGCAAGTTTGCCAAGGTATCTCCCAGGTATTCACCCGGATCACCATTCAGGGGTAAAGATTATCAACGGGTAGCACGATCAACAGGATCACCATTCAAAGGAAAAACTTTCAATGTCGCTCCGAGGTATTCGCCTGGTTCGCCGTTTTCAGCCAAGTCATTCAAGATATCACCAAGATATTCTGCTCCTAATCCTTTCTCAAAGAGCCAATTTAATGTCTCGCCCAGGTATTCAGCCCCTAATCCTTTTTCAAAAAGTCAGTTCAACGTCTCTCCGAGATATTCCAAACCAAGTCCCTTCTCGAAGGGCCAGATGGCTGTCTCACCCAGATATTCAAAAGGATCACCTTTTGATGGAAGAAGATATAATCCCAATCCAAGGTACACTACATTCCAACCTTTCAAGGGTGCACAGTATAAATCTGTAACCAGATTTTCGACGGGTTCTCCTTTTAGAGGAAAGGACTATAAGGTCAACCCAAGGTACTCTGTGGCTGATCCTTTTGGTAAAGACAGGTATCAATCCAACGCACGATCTATTTCAGGATCGCCATATCGAAACAAAGACTTTAAGCGCTCACCACGATATTCTGCAGGCTCTCCATTTCAGGGCAAAACATTTAGAGTAGCCACCAGATACTCCAAGGGGTCACCCTTTAAAGACAAAGGAGTGGCCAACGTGCGATACTCAAAACCCAGGCACCAGTTTGACACGAATGACAGAAAGAAATTTAGTCAGGGAGAGTGGGCAAACTTTAATAGTGTAGTACCTACGCAAGGTAAATGGGTAGTAAACTTCAATGAAGTAATAAGGTCCTTCAAGCGTAAAGCTTATGACGGACCATTTTATGTGCCGCCAGAAGATAAGCGAGAATTCAAGGCCATCTCATCTGATGTAGCAGCATATGAAGGCTCATATAAGTCGAAATGGTCCAAGAAAAAGGATATGCATCCAAGTGCCAACTATCACAAAGCAGATAATATTTCCAGCAACATGATCAAACAGGGGCTGAGAAAATGGAACGTCTTCTGGGTACGATTAAATCGAAACCAGGAGATGCCAGACGGGACGAAAGAAAAGGTAAAAGAGCCAAAATTTGATAAGAAGGAAGCTGAAATCTGGAACGAATAACTCATCGTATCCAATCCGGTCTAAAAACGTATTTAATTAAGAATTAAATTGTCTAAATTAGTAGACATTTTTTTGAAAACCATTAGGGTAAAATTTCTGTTCTTGTTTATAGAAGAATGAAAACCACCGTAGCAATATTATTATTGATGTCTTGCTTTTCCTCCTACGCACAGTTGGATGAGGATTTTGAGTATGTCTCTGAATTTACCTGGGGGGTAAATAAAAATACCAACAGCGGACTGATTGGAGGAGCAGCTTTTAAGTTAGGAAGGCTGCTTGATGAAAATGTCTATCAGTTTTTTGGCCTTGACCTGCTCAATGTCAAGCATCCTAAGGAGGAAAAATATTTTTCACCATCCGGCACATCCTTTATCTGGGGGAAGCAGCACAGCTTTTACACCATCCGAATGAGCTATGGTAGAGAGCACCTTTGGTTTAAAAAAGCCCCTCAGCAAGGTGTGCAGATCAGCACTATTTTTGGCGGAGGACCTTCTCTAGGACTGATAGCCCCTTATTATATCCAGCACAACAATGGCTATGTCCCCTTCGATCCCAGGATCCACAGCTTTGACAATATCCAGGGATCCGGGAAATTTATTCGGGCAATAGGAGAGTCGGATCTGGCTTTTGGTGTAAATGCCAAGGCAGGACTTTCGTTTGAGTTTGGTCCATTCAAAAACAATGTGGCTGGAGTAGAGACCGGATTCGCCACTGAGTTATTTACCAAAGAGATCATTATCATCCCTACAGCAAAGAATACAGCCTGGTTTAATTCCATCTACATTACGCTGTATTGGGGAACCCGTAGATAGTCAGGCTTGTTTGTAAGGCTGGCATCCTTTTTATTTGCACACTGAATAATGATTGAACTACCTACAATACAACCTGAGAAAAGGAAAAAACCGGATTGGCTACGCGTAAAATTGCCCGTGGGCAAAGAGTATGCTAAGGTTCGGCAGATCGTTGACCAGAATAAATTACACACCATTTGCGAGAGTGGCAATTGCCCCAATATGGGTGAGTGCTGGGGAGCTGGCACGGCTACCTTCATGATCCTGGGCAATGTGTGTACCCGTAGCTGCACATTTTGTGCCGTGGCTACAGGGCGTCCGCCCGAATACGATGAGGAAGAACCTCAGAGAGTGGCAGAAGCCATCCATACCATGGGAGTGAAGCATGCAGTATTGACATCAGTCAATAGAGATGAACTAAAAGATCGTGGTGCTGAGATCTGGTATCAGACGGTAGTTAAAACAAAAGAATTAAGTCCTGAGACGACAATAGAAACGCTCATCCCTGATGTAAAAGGTAACTGGGAAGCACTTGAAAGAATGATTTCAGGTGGCCAGGAAGTGGTCTCTCATAACATGGAAACCGTAGAAAGCCTATATCGACGAGTACGTCCGCAGGCCAAATACGCAAGAAGTCTCGAGCAAACCAAACGTACAAAAGAGTTTGGAAAAAGAACCAAGTCCGGTATCATGCTTGGGCTAGGAGAAACAACTGACGAAGTACATAAGGCAATGGACGACCTGGTAGCAAATGGTCTGGACATCCTTACCCTTGGGCAATATCTTCAACCGACAAAAATGCACATCGAAGTAGCAGAGTTTATCCACCCGGATAAGTTTGCTGCTTACAGAGAAGAAGGTTTGAAAAGAGGACTTAAATACGTGGAGTCAGGACCATTGGTACGATCAAGCTACCATGCTGAGCGTCATGTGAATGTGCCAATCTAAGGGCTAGCTCATAATCTCGATAATATTTCTCTTGATTTTGACACAGAGATCATTCAGCGGCAAGTCATTGATGTCATTACCAAATGGCTCTTCGATTTCTTCCGAGATCAATTCAATACTTACCAGGAAATAAAAGGCCAGCATCACCACAGGGATTGTATAATATCTTAAGTCCCACAGAAAACTGACTGGAAGCGTCACAGCATAGATAAAAAGGAACTTCTTGATAAACATGCTGTATGAATAAGGTATCGGGGTAGATTTGATCCGCTCACAGGCTCCAATAATATCTGTAAATCCTTTTAGCTCCTTATCCAGGATGAAAAGCTGCTGATCTGTAAGTAGCNCCCTGTTTCGACAATCCATCACCCGTTGATAAAGCACTTTGGAGATCGCGTTCGGTCTGTGCTTGCTATTGATAATGGTTTTTTTGATCTCATCATCTCTTAAATCCATCTCCCCAATGAGGATACTGTCTCTCAGGTGCTCCTTCATGGCAAAAGTGATGTTGGGGATCATTCGCTGGAAAAATTCCAGGTCTTCCTTGGCATCAGCAGGTAAAAAACTTTTGATTTTGATAGCCAGTTGCCGGGTATCATTAACCAGTTGGCCCCATAATTTTCTTCCTTCCCACCAGCGATCATAGGCAGTATTGGTTCGCAAAACAAGAAATAAACCCAGGATAACCCCCAGAATGGAGTGAAAAGCCACTGTACCACTAAAGTGCCACTCGAATACATCCAGGATAAGGAAACACAACACGGTGGTGAACAACCCCACAAATAGAATTAACGGAAACAGCAACTTGATGACGTATCTGCTATACACATCAAATATGAGGGAGAACCAGGATTTGGGGTTATATTGGATCATAAATTAGGTCAGTAATTTTCAACGAATTTATTCTATTAGGCCAATATTTTGCTTCAATTTCATAATTCTTTGGTAGGATTCCTCAATTCTTTCTGCACTAATCACTCCTTCCTGAACCATCTCTTTGATAATCTGTACGATCTGAGTAGCGGAAACCAATTGATAATCAGGGACATTATTTGCAAATAAAAGGATATCAAGGCCAGCCTCAAGGCTCAATCGAATTGTTTCTTTCAATCCGTAGTGATCAGCAATCGCCTTCATCTGCAGATCGTCTGATACCACAACACCCTCATAGCCCAAAAAACCCCTGAGCAAACCTGAAACCACATTGTTGGAAAGAGTTGAAGGTAACAGCTTAGCATCCAATGACCGATTGACAATATGAGCCGTCATCACAGCATTGACAATACCGGAATCGATCAGGGCTTTATATGGATGCAATTCCCGGAATTCCCAGGTATTGGAAACATCAGCTACACCCAGGTGTGAGTCATTTTGTGAGCTTCCATGACCAGGAAAATGCTTCATTACAGGAATGACTCCCTGACTATTGTAACTACTGATCACAATTTGCGCATGCTTTGCAACAACTTTCTCTGAGCCAGAATATGATCTTCCGAGCTTACCAATCACTGGATTGTTTGGATTGACATTCACATCCACACAAGGAGCAAAGTTCATGTTGAAGCCCAGATCCTTTAGCAGGGTTGCCCGTTCCAATGCATAATATTTTGTGGAATCAACATTATCCAGCTTGCCCAGGTATTCTGCACTTACAGTCTTTGGAAACCCGTATTGGGTTTTGAGCCTTGTGACGCGACCCCCTTCCTCATCTATTCCTACAAACAAGGGAATGGGGGATTGACTTTGTGAATATTCCAGCACTGATTTCAACTCAGATTCAGTATTTTTTTTGGAAAGGTTCTTTTCAAAAAGGATGATCCCCCCTGCTTTACCGTCTCTCAATTCCTGAAAAATCGGCTGACTCTGGTCCGTTTGACTAAAATCTCCCAACCCGATCAGGATCATTTGCCCAATCTTTACTTCCAGGGAATCTGCTGCTTTGGAAACCACGGATCCAAACACCAGCAGTGTTATGATTAAATATCTTCTTTTCATTTCTTATCTCTCATTCGGATGTGCTGACCATCCAAGGTATAAAAATATCCATTGACATCGGCTGTAAGACAGCTATGCACAGGAATCACTCCAAGTACATCACCCACTTTTACCGAGGCTAGCAGATCTTTGGTAGCAGATATGGTGCCATGCTCCTGCGAAAGCTTGCTCATATAAGAGCTATCTAACGACTCCCATCCGGAATCATTGAGCTTCACAACCAACCCATAATTTCTTTTGCCTCCCACATTAATAAGATCTTTTGAGAAATGTACAGCTCCACCATAAACAATGACTTCTTTTCTGTCTTTATGTATAGCCACTACCGGGCAAGCCATACAGACCGCGATATCATTAAAATCACAAGAACCAAAACCATACTGCATGAGGTCATAAAAGACAAAGTTTCCGGGCCTGATCTCATTCACTCCGGGGAATTCATCCAGCAAAGAACAGGTGGGGGTATCACCGTATGAAACTATAAGATCAGTCCTCCCCAATTCGGCAATGACCTTTTTAAATGCTTTCTGGGATTCTTTAAAAATCTTCTGTGCACCTTTCTTGTCATTAGCCTGATAGGAATGCCCGGCATGCCCCAGCAGTCCAATCAACTGATGATCAGGATTTGTAGAGCGGGCAAGTGAATGGATCAACTTCGGGTTGTCCGGACTGATCCCGGTCCGATGAGTGCCAATGTCTACTTTGATGAAATAATTGAGCTTTGCCCGGACATGGGTAGCCATGTGCTCAAGTGATTCGGGTGATTCAATCAGTACATTAAGCATTACCCTTTTAGCCAAAGCTTCAATCTGGCTGGCTTCAAGTAAATTGTACGGGAAGGCAATGGTGATATCCTCAAAGCCATGATCAGCAAAATAGATGGCCATATCCACTGAAGAAACGGTGATTTTACTCACTCCTTCTTCCTTGTACCACTCTCCAACAATGGATGACTGATGGGTTTTCATATGAGGCCTGAACTGGACCCCGGCATTTTTAGCCTTTTGGACCATTCTGTGAATATTGGCCCTAGCTATCTTTTCATTGACCAGTAAGGTAGGCTTGGTGATGATCATGATACAATCTGAAGAATCCTTTCAATTATCTCGCTAAGATAAGCCCCATTATCTGGTCCGTACCAACTCATGGACCTGGATTCATATTTATTGAGGTCATACCATTCATCTTTGACAACGTAGCCAATATATCCGCCATTGAATGAAGTAATCACCAGGTTCAATCCCAGATCACGTGCCTTTTGATACAAGGGGACAGCCAATTCACCCGAAAAATCTGCAGGAATACCAATAAATACGGTGCTACCTAGCTTGAAGACACTCATGCTGACGCTATAGTCTCCTGCCAACTCTTTAAAAATAAACGGTCTGATCGCCCAGTTTTCGGTGATTTTCACATAAGGATCCCTCAATGGTAGTGGCAAATGAAACGAAGTCATCCCTGGGATGTCAGAAAAGGAAGCTATCATTGGCAGGAAATCCATCTGTTTTTTAAGCCGGGAAGCAAATTGCGCTGCGCGATCCCACCCTTCACCAGGAGCTATTGGTCCCATTGACCCAACGGCTCCTGCCCCATACAACGCAAAATTGTAAAGTGTATCTTTCCTGAGCAGTTCATTCAGGTGACCAGGAAAATCTCCTGATAAACTGTGCCATTGACTGTTGAGGCAGGTTGCATGCGCCGCATAAAAATTCATGATACCAAGCTCTTCTTTTCTATTGATCAAAAGTGACTTAAGCCACGGGTCCGTAATTCCTTCATCATGAGCCAGCCTGTTGTATACCAGCTGTTCAACATTGGATTCCACCATTCCAACCTGACTATATGCTAAAGTCTGCTCTGCCGTAAGGATGCTTTCAATCACCCGATCTGCAATGAACTGGGCCGTAGTATCATCATCCTCACCCGCGATGGCTTTGCCAACCAGTCCGGGTGCCCATCCACCCATACTCGAATGGGAGTGTGTCGTTGTAAGATATAGTTGCTGAGCCGACCACCCCTTTGGAAGACCAGCGTACACTTTATTGGTCACTTCAGGATGAAAAATGAGCAGGTCGGCAGACACAAAAGCCACTTTCATTAAGCCCTGCTGAAATACAACAGTCCTGACAAAGATGGAATCATGGAGACTCTCCATCAGTTTGGGATTTCTATTAGAATATCCGGCTAGTGGGGCCTGTGTCGTTGGTGTTATGGAGACCCTTGACCATCCGACATTCAAAGAATCTTTTGTTTGTTCTTCCTGAAAAGAAGCGGCTAAGGAGTCCAGCCTGGCATCCATTTCAACATAAAATTCGGATTCTGCGTAAGGACTTCTGTCTACCCTGGTAAATAAGGAAAACCAAATGACTCCTAAAATTGAAAGCGTAATTACAAGTATCCGAACAACCTTTTTCATCACTTAAGCCCGGTCTCTAAATCCTTATTTCTGACTTTGGAGATACGTCACCAGTGATGCCAACTCTTCAAATGAAAGCGCATTTGCCAGTCCTGATGGCATCATAGAATTCTCCATTTCCTCGCGGCTTTCAATATCACTTTTGTCCAGCTCGGTAGCCTGTCCTGTGATATCGCGTATAGTAATTTTATCAGCCGATTCAGCAGTAACAAATCCCAGGTAAGATTTCCCACCTCTGGTCTTGATATGAAAAGAAGCAAAACCCTGGGAAATAGATGCATTGGGCTTTAATATGGATTCCGTGATTTGGTCCCTATTCATGATCGATCCAATCTGACCCATAAATGGACCTTTCATGGTTTCTCCTTTAGATATGCTATGGCATGCAATACATCCCTGGCTTGTGAAAAGCTGCTTCCCTTTTGCCGCATCTCCTTTAATCTCCGAAACAGCCAGAATGACATCCTCAATTGAGGATTTACCGACCTGACCCTTTTTACTTTTTATTTCATTGAGGTCCACCTTTGATTCCTCTTCTTTTTCCTCCACTGTCATCGTGCCGAGCTCCTCAATTTCCATCCGATGACGGTCATTGAGATAGGCAAAAATATTTTCATTTTCAGGAGTCTTATCCATTTCCTCGACGAGGAACGACCTGATCTTTTCTGATTCGTCCCAGATAATTCCTTTATAGTAAGGGCCATGAGTATCCGGTCTGGTGCCCCACCACCAGCTTCCATCATATGGAGCCTCTTTGTGATATAGTCTGGATAGGGTTGTAAGTATTTCTTTCTTCAATTGTCCATCACCAGAATCTTCATATTTAGCAATCAAACCGTCTACCGCTTTTGGATTGTGCATATACCTAAGCGTCCATAGGGCAAGCTTCGGATTACTGTCAATGGCCTCTAATACCTGATCAACAGCGTTTAGCCTGATCAAAGATTGGACTGCAAGGTGTGGCAGAATAATGTCCGGGTTGGGTGCAGCATGTGGCCCTTCGGTCCCCATTTCAGGTGCTTCGGTTGTGACCGGAACTCTTACATCAAGCAAGACTTTCGCTGCTTTAGGATTCCCCAGCCGACCTAATCCAACAATCGCTGCTGCCTGAACCCTGGGATTGGCATCGCGGACACCATATATGAATGGGTCGATCGGAACTGACTCGAGACAGGTCATCCGGTCAGTCATAGCTCTCAACGCAAATTCACGCATCTTATCTTCTTTCGATAAGTCCAATAGCTGTTCAACCCCATCACCACATGTAATTTGAGCGTAAGTGTAAACACCGGCCACCCTGGAGGCCAGTGCCAATGACTTGTCCTTAGCCACTTCCAGCGCTACTTGAGCAGGGTCCTCCCCAGACCTTCGTACTAATTCCTGTTGAGCACTGGATCGGGCTACTGAATTACCAGCTTTTAGGAGTACCCCTAATTCCTGAACTGATACTTCACTGAGGTTGGGGAAGGGTTCGTATTCCCAGCCATCTGGCACTACTTTCACTACATAGCCCTTTTCCGGACTTCCCCGATATCCTGCCCCGTCCCAGGCAGATAGAAACATCCTTCCCGAACCATCCACGTCCACATCTGTAATCTGAGATAGCTTGATAAACTCTTTTTCTGACTGGGTGAAGCCAGGACCATCCAAGGCTACCCGATGAGTATACAATTGACTCCTTCCCCAATCCGCCATCATCGGTACATGATTGTATGCAGCTGGCCACCGGTCGTCATCCATAAAGTAACTACCAGTACCAGAACCTCCACCAAGATCAATCAATGCCGGAAGAATTTCATCCGTGAAATATTTAAATCTCATAGGATATCCGTATTCTCCACTTTGCATGTAATGAATAAATCGGACATTCCAGCCCCCGCCGTCATTCGTATTGCCTCTGGTGTAAATATTCATAAACGGATCAATAGCGACATCGTAGATATTTCGGGTGCCGTGGGCATAAACTTCCATTTCAGTACCATCAGGTCTGACCCTTACAATTCCTCCACCCAGCATTGTCATCTTTTTGCCCGTCCTGTCTTCCGCATTGTAAAAACCAAAATCACCGACAGCTATATAGATCCACCCATCAATTCCCATTCGGATGCCATTGGTGGCGTGATCGGTTCCCCGCCCTTTTAATGGCTGTTGTGAGCAAATATTTTTGATGAGAAAATTACCTGGCCCATCAGCCTGACCATCCCAGTTTTTATCTTCAAAAACTACCAGGTCCATCCTGTCCGCTTCACCTGTAGATTCATCAAATACCGTGTGTAGCACAAATACCTGATCGCCAACAACCAATATACCTCGTGGGTTATCAACCTTGACAAACTCTGTGTGCTGCTCATAGGTGCCATCATGATCACCATCCACCAACCTCACGATGCTTCCTTTGCCTGGTTCTTTCCCCAAAGATCCCATCATGTCGACCCCAACAAATATTTCACCCGTAGGCGCGACCGCTAAACATGCCGGACTAGGCACAACCTCGGGCCCGGCAATATTGGTTATTTCCAACAATGCCGTATCAGATTCGGGGGATTGATAATAATCTGTTAGCTCCTGAATATCTACGGTTTTTACTGCCTTGTCCTGCTCGCAGCTTATAAGCAGCCAAATTGCGCAGATACTAAAAATGGGAAGTTTGAGATTAGACATAAGATTTCTTTAAAAATAAAGGGTCTATCAATGTAAAAAGCTAACAAATATATTAAACACAGAATTTAGCGTCTGGTGAGGACAAAACCATGAAAAGCAAATTATCCTGCCCAGCCTTCTCTGTCCAGGCTTCGGTATTGAATAGCTTCAGCGAGATGTTCGATTTTAATTTCTTCAGAACCTGCCAGATCTGCAATTGTCCTGGATACTTTGAGGATCCTGTCGTAGGCACGGGCAGATAAACCCAGCTTTTCCATGGCAGTTTTTAGCAACACCTTACCAGCTTCATTGATCTTACAGATCTCTTTGACCTTGGAAGACCCCATCATGGCATTGCAATAGATCTGCTGCTGATCTTTGAATCGATCTTTTTGTATCTCCCGGGCTTGTATCACACGATTCCTGATATCAATACTTGACTCTGCCTTTCGCTGAGCTGTCATCTCATCAAAAGATACAGGCGTGACCTCTACATGAAGGTCAATCCGGTCCAGCAAGGGTCCGCTCACTTTGTTGAGATACCGCTGCACAGTACCGGGAGGGCAAACACATTCCTTTTCCGGGTGATTGTAATATCCACAGGGACATGGATTCATACTGGCGATCAGCATAAAATTAGCCGGGTAATCGAGTGAGACTTTTGCTCTGGAAATCGTTACTTTTCTTTCTTCCAGTGGCTGCCTCATCACCTCGAGCACAGTTCTTTTAAATTCTGGGAGTTCATCCAGGAAAAGCACTCCATTATTAGCAAGTGAAATCTCTCCTGGCTGGGGAATCCCACCACCACCGACAAGCGCCACATCACTTATTGTATGATGAGGTGATCTGAAGGGCCTTGCTGAGATAAGCTTTCCATTGCCGTCAAGCTTTCCGGCGACCGAATGGATCTTAGTCGTCTCCAGTGCCTCATGCAGGCTCAAGGGCGGTAAAATAGATGAGAGCCGCTTGGCCAACATGGTCTTTCCCGCTCCGGGAGGGCCTATCATGATCACATTATGCCCACCAGCCGCAGCTATTTCCAGTGCTCGCTTAATATTTTCCTGCCCCTGTACATCAGCAAAATCTGTTTCTACCGTATCAATCTCACTAAAAAATACATCCCTTGTCTCATAGAATGTTGGTTCAAGGGGTTTTTCTCCCGTCAGGTGATCAATGGCCTCTTTGATATTTTCAACTCCATATACCTTGAGATTATCAACGATAGCTGCCTCTATCGCATTCTCTTTAGGCAGAATAAATCCTTTCAAACCTTTCTTCCTGGCTTCAATAGCAATTGGTAAAGCTCCTTTGATTGGTCGCAATGAACCATCCAGGGCTAGCTCACCCATGATCATATAATTCTCCAGTTCATCGAGTTCCAACTGCTCCGAGGCATGAAGGATACCAAGGGCTATTGGTAGGTCATAGGCTGAGCCCTCTTTCCGTATATCAGCCGGAGCCAGGTTAACAATCACCTTGATTCGCGGCATCCGGTAATTATGATTCTTTAGCGCTGACTCCACCCTTTGCTCACTTTCTTTCACAGCCGAATCCGGAAGACCAACTAAATAAAAGTGTTTGCCAGGGCTTACATTTACTTCAACAGCGATGGGAATAGCATCAACGCCATAAACTGCACTACCAAATGTTTTTGCTAACATTTACGAAAGGGTATTTTTTGCGTAAAGCGTAAAGATAGGCCGAAAATTGAATAGCCAGACTTATTCTTTGGTGAGCTTCTCAATCATGAGAATAAGGATATGGATCACTTTGATATGGATTTCCTGGATCCGATCGGCGTATCCGAAATGGGGAACACAGATTTCAACATCTGACATCCCATGGAGCTTACCGCCATCTTTACCAGTCAGGATCACCACTTTCATTTGCTTTTCCCTGGCTGCCTCCACTGCCCTGATCACATTTTTTGAATTGCCACTGGTACTGATTCCCAATAGTACATCCCCAGGACGTCCCAACCCTTCTACGTATCTGGAAAAGATCTCATCAAAACCATAGTCATTGCCCACACACGAGATATGTGAAACATCTGATATAGCTACAGCAGGAAGGGCAGGCCTGTTGTCCCGATATCTCCCTGTCAGTTCTTCTGCAAAGTGCATGGCATCACAATGTGAGCCACCGTTTCCACAAGAAATGATTTTGCCTCCCTGATGAATGGAGTTGGCCATTAGCTCGGCTGTCTGCTGAATGGCAGACAGGAGCTTCTCATCATTCAAAAATTTATCCAGTACTTTCTGAGCTTCAAGTAGCTCCTGCTTTATGAGATCCTGCATCAGTCTTTCTCTTCCTCATCGTCCAACAAATAGTCATTCTCCTGCTCGTCATCATCATCTTCTTCTACTTTGGCCTCTTTCAATGCATTTTTTGGTGAAGATTCGCCAGCCTGATCATATAATTTGGCTTTCAGCTTGAGCAGTTCTTCTTCAGCTTGTGACACTTTTTTCCGCAGCCGGAAAAGGTGAACATTTTCGACAACAACTTCTATCAACATGAGCAGGCTAACAATTAAAACAACCGTAAGGAGGTACTGAGGGAGTTTCCTTAACGTAGCAAAATCGTTGACCTTTTCCATGTATTCCTGCTGATTGGCCAGGATATCAATGCTATAATAAAGCGCCACAATGGCAATCAGTAGATAGATGGGGTAGAAGAAAATTTTAAATTTTTTCATCAGGTGATAAAGCTATGAATTTAAGATCAAAATGTGCTAAAAAAATTAGAATGACTGCATCTCGATAAGCTTCTTATAAAGCCCTCCAGCTTTCATCAATGTAGCATGAGTGCCTTCCTGGATAATCTCACCATCTTTTATCACCACAATCTTATCGGCATTTTGGATGGTACTCAACCGATGTGCGATGATGATAGCCGTCCTGTTTTGCATAATATTCTCTATCGCATCCTGAACATATTTTTCGGATTCGGAATCCAGTGCTGATGTAGCCTCATCAAGGATCAGGACAGGAGGGTTTTTCAATACGGCCCGGGCAATGCTAAGCCTTTGTCGCTGACCACCCGAAAGTTTGGTTCCCCGTTCCCCAATTAAGGTTTCATAACCCTCATCAAACTGCTCAATAAATATATCCGCGTGGGCCACTTTTGCAGCGGCTTTCACTTCTTCAATCGTAGCGTCTGGTTTTCCGAAAGCGATATTGTTGAAAATCGTATCGTTGAAGAGTATTGATTCCTGGGTCACGATTCCCATCAGTCCCCGGACTCCAGAAATGGTGCAATCCCTCAAGTCCACCCCATCTATTGTGATGACTCCCGATTTAGGATCATAAAACCTGGGTACCAGGTCAACCAGTGTAGATTTTCCTCCCCCCGAGGGTCCCACAAGTGCGATGATTTTTCCTTTCGGGATCTCCAGGTTGATGTTTTTAAGTACCAGCTTTTCCTCATATCCAAAGGTTACATTCTCAAACCGAATGGCTTCATTGAATGAGTTGATATCTCTGGCTCCCGGCTTTTCATTAATCTTCGTCTGACTATCCATCAACTCAAAGATCCGCTCTCCTGAAGCAAGACCACGGTTAATGGTTGTAAGTGAATTGGAGATGGCTTTGGCAGGAGTGAGGACCTGAGAGAAAAAAGCCAGGAAAACCATGAATTTAGCTCCGGTAAGTGAGCTGCCTTCACTCAGTACCATGCTACCTCCTATCAGGATGATCATGCATACGACAAAAACACCGAGAAACTCAGAGATCGGGCTGGCAAGATTGAACCTTGATGCCATCCTGTAATTATGTCGCGAGTAGTTTGAGATCTCTCCTTTGAATTTATCGGTGATATATCGTTTGGCAGAAAATGCCTTGATAATTCGCATCCCCGAAAGACTTTCTTCAATTACGTTGCTTATTCTCCCTAGTGTATCCTGTGTCAGTCGAGCTCTCCGTTTGAGTCGCTTGGCGATATAAGAAATAATACCCCCGGAAAGCGGGATCAGTATCATACTATATAATGTAAGCTTCGGCGAGGTAAGAAACATGGCTGTGAAAAAACCAATGATTAGAAAAGGTTCCTTAAAGAGGACTTTCAGAGAGCTTACGACAGAGGATTCTACTTCCAGCACATCAGAAGAGACTCTTGACATGATGTCGCCCTTACGCTTTTCTGTAAAGTATCCCAGATCAAAATGAGTAATCGCAAAAAATGCCTTGTTTCGTAAGTTTTCGATTACGTTGATTCTTACCCTCTCCAGAATAAGTGCTGAAAGATATCTGAAGACATTTGAAAGCAAAACACTCGTGACCAGAACCCCACAAACAAAATATAGGGTAGCCATAATCCCCTCTTCAGCTTTATAAGTGTTTAAATGATAATAGAAAAGATCAATAAAGTAGTCGACCGAAAAATCGAACGCTGGGATTTCAATCGCAGCGTCACTGACGACTTCCCTTTCGCTTTTGCTCCCAAAAAGGATTTCCATAACAGGTGCCAGGATGGAGATATTGATAACACTAAAAATGGTAGCCAAAAACGTGAAGATGACAAACTGAGGCACAAGCAATCCGAGCGGCCTGGCAAAACCCATGATTCTTAGATATGTCCTCATTTAAAAGTGATAGGGTCTAATGGGAAAATTCCAACTGAATGACAGTGCTAAAATAGACGATGGTTCGCCGATGTTATTGTTTGTACCAGATTCTTTTCGGTAAACATAGCTCAGGTCAACAAGCACATTGTGCAACCATTGATAGGTCAGTGAGGTCTGATTCATAAACAAATTCATTACCTCTCCCTGGTTTTGCTCAATGCCGTAGTCAGTGGGCCTCAGGTTGTATGACTTGGTAATGTCTCGGCCGTAGCTTACATCACCCAGGTCGTTGCCATATTCAGCAAGCATAAATACTGATCCGATTTTCCATTTTGGAAAAGGTCTGTAATCAAAAGAAAAAATCTTTTCGGTTAAATTGGCTCCCAAAGGATGAGCCAGTGGCTGCATGTAATGAGAATATGATGTAAACAAGCTCTCGTGGCTGTATGTATAGGGCCTTACACGATTGAGTTCAGCCTGAAGATTCAAATCACTGATGCCAAAGGCATCCACGTATTTTGCCCCAATCTGGGTGCCGCTTTTATTGCCCCACCATCCACTATCCGAAAAAGCCTCACTCACGATGAGCTCGTCGATGACCAGTTGGCCATAGATCTGAAACCTGTTAAACAGGTTGTACCTAAAATCCAGTCCCAGCAGCACGTTGTCGGCGCTCCCGTCCTGCTGCTCCAATGCCCGATAAAATATTATGGGATTCAGATATTCCAGTTTAAGATTGTTGCTGCCCAGAGAATCAGGCTGGCCATAGACCACAGACTCAAACAAGCCAATTTCCAGGTCCGGGATCACCTGCATCCCCAGCCGATGGAAGGTCAAATATTTTTTGGTGAACGATCCCACACCCAGTAGCCCAAAGTTACTTCCTCCCTGGACTTCCCCGATGAGCTGCGCATAAATGTTGGTGTATTGTAGCTTCCAAAATTGGGTGTTGAGCCGGAGGTAAGGATAATTATTTCCAAAATCAGATAAAATAAGTGACCGGCGACCATTACCTATAAAGTGCTTGCCATAACCAAATTGTGCAGCTACATGTCGGCTGATATTAAAGTCTATATATCCTCTTGCCCTTAGCAGGTCGATACCCACATCATCGGAAAGTCGTTTCCAAAAGCCTTCATAGGGCACAGTCAGCGTAGAATCAATCACATGGTTGATGTATTGAGGATATCTCATCTGGTTTTCAGTGAGCAGGCTGTAGAAGGAAATCTTACCGTCAATTGTTCCCCTCAGCTCCACCCCCCTGGTATTGACATAGGTAAACTCATCAAGTTGAGTATCGGAGCCCAACCCGAAATAAACGACCGGATTGAAATGCAGATCCACGTCATCATCATAATAGGAAACAAAATCTGGTGGATGTCGGAAGAAAAATTTTAGCAATGGATCTCCTGTAGGAACAGAATCCTGATACTCGGGAGATTCTATTTTTAAATTATTCAGGTCATAATGATCCCCTGGAGTTTGTTTAAAGTCAAAGCCTGGTGACAACTCATTCAGATACTTTCGTGAAAAAGGTTTCACCGCCGAATGAAACGACGCTTCCGATTTGATATCCCATCGGTCAATTGAAGGATAAAGCCAGCCATTGAGAGGTAGATCCGTACTCTGTCCATAAGCATAGCAGGTCACCAATAAGATTGACAGGTGTAAAAGATATTTCACACCGGCAAAATTATTAAAATTGTGCCTTTTGTTAATCTGCATTTTTCTCATATCTTTGCAGTCCTTTTTAGGAAAGAGATAAAAAAGACGATGAGAAAGGAAATACATCCGGAATACAAAGAAGTAGTTTTTTTAGATACTTCAAGTGAGTTTAAGTTTCTTACCAAGTCTACTATGACAAGTGATGAAACCATCAAATGGGAAGACGGTAACGAATATCCTTTGATTAAGATTGAAGTTAGCTCTGCTTCGCATCCGTTCTATACCGGTAAAAAACTATTTGTTGATACTGCGGGACGTGTTGAGAAATTCAACAAAAAGTACAGAAAATAATCTGGTTTTAATTCCAGCAACAATATTTTGAGAAGTCTTCAGGTATCCTGAGGACTTTTCTATTTTTGTCCGCATGAGTATCCTCTTCTTTGATCCTGCGGACAGCAGAAAAACGCTACTCCCCCTCACATATACACGTCCGATAGCAGAAATGCGGGTTGGTATATTGAAGATATCAGAGAAGTGGTGCCTCCGATTGGATCAATCTCACTTTGGGTACGATACTGAAAATTATTTAGAAGGTGCCTTCCCAAAAATCGATACAGATTTCCAGACACTTTGGATCAATGCCACAATACTACCATCCGATGAACTCGTTGAAGCTATTCAGACACTTGGAAGCCATGAAGCCCTGGTCCAAAAAGAGGTGATGTTTGCATTCAAAGGTGAATCCCGAGATGCTATTATCAATAAAAAGACCTTTGATGGACAATTTGATTCGGTCCAATATCCCTGGGACATTTTTCTGCAAAACGGGAGAGAAATCATCCGTGATTACGCCCTGGTGACCTCAGGCAGGAACAGTCAGCCCATAACTGATCCCCATACCAAAACTTACGGCGAAAACATCTTCATAGAGGAGGGAGCAAGCATAAAAGCTTCTATCCTCAACGCTGAAAACGGGCCCATTTACATTGGCAAAAATGCTGAAGTGATGGAGGGATCTATCATCAGGGGACCTTTTAGCCTTGGTGAAGGCGCCTCACTCCGTATGGGAAGCAAAATCAGAGGAGATTGTACTGTAGGTCCTTATTCAAAAGTAGGAGGTGAGGTCTCTAACAGTGTAGTTTTTGGTAATTCTAACAAAGCTCATGATGGCTACCTGGGAAATTCTGTATTAGGTGAATGGTGCAATCTTGGCGCTGGCACCAATAATAGCAATCTGAAGAACAATTATGAGCCGGTAAAAATGTGGGACTATCAATCCCATCAGTTTGAAAAGACCGGTTTACAGTTTTGTGGCCTGATCATGGGGGACCATACCAAAGCGGGAATCAACTCAATGTTTAACACAGGTACCACAGTTGGCGTTTGTGCCAATATCTTTGGGGGAGGTCTGCCCAGTCAAATGATTCCTTCTTTCGCCTGGGGTGGTGCCCGGGGATTCATGACCTATGAATTTCAAAAAGCCATCGATACCATCAAAAAGGTAATGGGAAGAAGAGACATTGAGATGACCGAAGAAGAAATTAAGATCTTACAACACGTCTTTGACAACACAGCAGCTATCAGAAGCTGGCAAAAGCAACACAAATGAAATTTGAAAATATCCCCGGTCACGAAGACATTAAGGAATACCTGATTTCCGCACATCGAAACAATCGGATTGCTCACGCTCAGTTGTTCAGCGGAATTCCGGGAAGTGCCAATTTCCCGCTGGCCCTTGCTTTTGCAACCTACATCATGTGCAAAAACAAAACGGAGACAGATGCCTGTGGTAAATGTGAAAACTGCCTGAGAATCGAGAAGCTGATCCACCCAGACATTCATTTTTTCTATCCAAAACCATCAGCCAAGCCCAAAGATTACGACAAGGCGTTCAGTGACTCCTTGAAAAAGTGGAGAGAACTCGTGACGCAAAATTTCTTTCCAGAACTGACCGACTGGATCAATATAAATGGTTTTGAAAGCAAAAACCTCCTGATCTCTAAGGAGGATAGCAAGCAGATCATTAAGACGGTGAGCATGAAATCATTTGAGGGGGAATTTAAGATTGTCTTCATCTGGTATCCCGAATTTATGAACCCTTCCTCCGCCAATGCCATCCTAAAGGTGCTTGAGGAGCCGCCTACCAATACCATCTACTTCCTGGTGACTTATGCCTATGAAAACCTACTCACAACCATTACTTCCAGGACCCAACTAATCTCTGTTCCCCCTTTCAAAGATGAGGAAATTGAAGGCTATCTAATTACCAATAAGGATGTACCGGCAGAAAAGGCTCGAAAGGTGGCGCATCTGGCGAATGGTAGTATGGGCAAAGCATTCCAGGAGTTGGAAAGCATGGGTGAGATTGCTTACCAGGAATTCCAGGAGTGGATGCGGTGTTGTTTCAAAAGAAATTATACGGACCTGGTCAANCAAAGCGAAGGCTTCGCTCAGCGATCGAAATCAGATCAAAGAAATCAGCTGGAATACGGTTTAGCATTGGTCAGAGAGGCCCTACGTTCTACTTCCGCGGTGGTAGCCGGAGGCCATAATGAAGACGAAATGAAGTTTATCTCAAACTTTGGTTCCGCAAATTCTTTGGAATCATTGGAACAAATTCATCTCTTAATGAGTAATGCTATCAGCAATCTTGAAAGAAATGCCAATCCACGGATTACATATATGAACTTATCTTTAAGCTTCTGTAATATTTTCCGAAGGAGATGAAAAACAAAATCATCATAGGAAGGAAAGACAAAGTAGATTTACCTGATTTCGAGATCTTTGATGTAAATGCCAAAGTTGATACCGGAGCCTACACTTCATCCATTCATTGCATAGAAATCAAACTAATTGATGGAATATTGCATTTCCAAATTCCCGGTTTTATGGACCATCACGTATTGAAAGATTTCCAGACGAATATGTTTACAAAAAAAAAGGTCAAAAGCTCGAACGGAGAATCTGAAACAAGATATACCATCAAGACCCATATCCTGCTTTTTGGACATTTATACAATGAAGAATTTACTTTGACAGACCGCAGCAAAATGAAGAATCCAATTCTACTGGGCAGAAAAGTGCTAAAAAATCGATTTATCGTGGACGTTTCACAAAAAGACCTCTCCTTTAAATCAAAAAATCGATGAAAATAGGGATCCTTTCCAGAAAAGCAGATCTATACTCCACTTCCAGGATCCGCGATGCAGCATTGAAAAAAGGTCATGAAATCCACATCATCGACCACCTGAAATGTGATATTATCATCGAAAAAAATCTATTGGAGATCTATCACGAAGGAGAAAAGCTGACTGGGTATGATGCCGTCATTCCAAGGATCGGAGCCTCTGTTACTTTTTATGGTACGGCTGTTGTCCGGCAATTTGAAATGATGAATGTCTTTTCTGCCAACAAGTCCATTGCGATTGTTCGCTCCAGGGACAAACTCAGAAGTTTGCAACTGTTGGCAGCGCATGGATTAGGCCTACCTCGAACGGCCTTTACCAATTACTCCAGGGAGGAAAAACAGATCATACAAAAGCTGGGAGGCACGCCCTTGATCATCAAGTTGCTTGAAGGTACCCAGGGGCTTGGTGTCGTGCTGGCAGAAACGATCAAGGCTGCAAAATCAGTAATAGAAGCATTCCATGGGCTCAAAGCCCGAATCATCGTCCAGGAGTTTATCAAAGAGTCCAAAGCATCGGACATCCGGGCTTTTGTCATCGATGGCGAAGTTGTGGGTGCCATGAAGCGACAGGGAAAAGAGGGCGAGTTTAGGTCCAACCTTCATCGCGGGGGTACTGCAGAGCTTATCAAACTATCAAAAGCAGAAAAAGCAGCTGCAATCAAAGCAGCAAAAGCCATGGGCCTCGATATTGCTGGGGTAGACATGCTCCAGTCCGACAGAGGTCCACTAATTTTGGAAGTCAATTCTTCCCCTGGCCTGGAAGGCATTGAGAAAGCCACGAAGAAGGATATCGCGGGTAAGATCATTGAGTTTGTGGAGAACAACTATCACAAAACCAGAACCAATAAAAAGAACGCTTGATTGAAAACCATTAGAATAGGTACGCGAAAAAGTAAGCTGGCTGTCTGGCAGGCAGACTATGTGGCCAACCTGCTGGAAAGCGATGGTTTTACCACAGAAAAAGTCTTAATTGAAACCAAAGGAGATAAGATCCAGGATGTAGCCATAGCCAAAATTGGAAGCAAAGGGGTTTTCACAGAGGAATTAGAAGCCATGCTGGAATCGGGTGAAGTGGATATAGCCGTCCACAGTGCCAAAGACCTACAGTCTTCATTGCCAGGTGGATTTGAAATCATTGCCTTTTCCGAACGAGCATTTATCGAAGATGTGATAGTGAGTGAAAAAGCTATAGATCTTACGAGCAAATCGCTTGTATTGGGCACAAGTTCTACCAGAAGGATTGCCGCTCTCAAACACTTCTACCCACACATTCAGACTGTAGACATGCGGGGAAACCTACAAACCAGGATTGCTAAAATGCAATCAGGTGTTTGTGATGGTTTGGTACTTGCTCATGCCGGTGTTCATCGGATGAATTATGACCATCTCATCAAAGTAAAACTACCAGTTTCTGAATTTATCCCGCCTGTTGGTCAGGGGTGTATTGCTGTGGAAGCTCACCAAAACCTGGATACAGATAAGAAAAGCCATATCTATCATAAAGTGAATAACGCTGTGGTGGAGAAGCAACTTAGGGCAGAACGTGCTTATCTGAAAAAGCTGGAAGGAGGCTGCAGCATACCTGTATTTGCTTTTGCTACGATGAGCGAAGATAAAATCCTGCTAAAGGGTGGTATTTTTAGCCTGGATGGAAAAATCCGCATCATCCATGAAGTGACAGGCTCTAATTCAGAGGAGGTTGGGATCAGCCTGGCCGATCATGTCCTGGGAAATGGAGGGCTTGAAGTCCTTAGAGAGATCAAAAAAAGGTTGGGATGATTATATTTATTCAAAAATTACTCAGAATGAAATTACATATCTGTGCTTTTCTTGTCTTGCTCGCTATGGGAGCATGCGACAGCGGCAATAAAAATGAAGATGCTTTAATCACGATTCATACCGCTTTTGGAGATATGAAGGCCATCCTTTATGAGGAAACCCCCATTCATAAGCAAAATTTTATCCGGCTGGCAAAAAGTGGAAAATACGACAGCACAGAATGGCACAGAGTTATAGAAGACTTTATGATCCAGGGAGGAGATGTCTTTGCCAAAGAAGAGAAGCAGGAGCCCATGGATGATCGGCTACCAGCTGAGTTTATAGAGGGATTATATCATACAAAAGGTGCCCTGGCGGCAGCTCGACAACCTGATGATCGAAATCCAAAGAAAATGTCCTCTTCTGTTCAATTCTACATTGTGGATGGAAAGGTCTTTTCAGAAGAAGAATTGACTATTGATCAGTTTAAGCTAAACGAAAACCTGGGTAAGCTTTTATCAGAAGAACGATTTGCCGATCTGCGGGAAAAGTATCTGGAAATCAACCAAACTGGTGACGTTGATAGTCTGCAGAGATTTATTTTCAGCCTAAGAGAGCTTGTGGAAAGTGAATACAGTGTAGACCTGAAAAGAGACTTTGCTCCTGACCGACTGGAAAAGTATATGACGGTAGGTGGAGCATATCACCTGGATGGCAATTACACCATTTTTGGCCGTGTGGTTGAGGGGCTGGATGTCATTGATAAAATTGCTGCTGTAGAAACAGGGGCCGGATACAAGCCAGTTGAGCCCATTTACCTCACCATGGAAGTAGAGATGGTTCCTAAATCAACCATTACCCAAAAATATGGGTATGAGTACCCTCCGGTGGAGTAATTCATGAGGGTACTACTTACCGGGTCCAACGGACTGTTTGGGCAACATCTTCTTATGCTTTTAACTAATCAGCAAGACTTTGAAGTCTTTGCTACAGGGAACGGTGAAAACAGAAACCCCGATGGGAATTACACTTACTTGCCTTGTGACCTTACCAGTGAAGATGAGGTAAAAAAGTTGATCGGATCAGCAAAGCCCGACTATCTCATCCACGCTGCTGCCAAAACCCAGGTAGATGATTGTGAAATCAATAGAGAAATGTGTTGGACCAGCAATGTTGCTGCAACACAATATTTGGTTGATGAAATGTCAAAGATTGGAGGCCATTTTCAATACATCTCAACTGATTTCGTATTCGACGGGGAGAGGGGCAGCTATACCGAAACAGATAAGCCTGGCCCTGTCAACTATTATGGGGAAAGTAAGCTTGAGGCGGAGATAATTGTGCAGGATTCAGGATTAAGCTGGTCTATTGTACGAACAGTGCTTGTCTACGGTGTTGGTAGAGACATCAGCCGATCCAATATCATCACCTGGATTTATAAAAGTCTGAAAAACAATCAGCCCATCAAGGTAGTAACGGATCAGATGAGAACTCCCACAAATGTGAATGATCTTGCTCTGGGCAGTTTATTAGTGCTTCAAAAGGGAGCAGAGGGTATTTTTCATATCTCAGGAGGTGAGATGATGAGCCCGTACGACATTGCCATCAAAATAGCCAACTACTTCGACTTTGATCAGGGCCTGATCACCCCGGTTGACGCTTCAACATTCAGTCAGCCGGGAAAGCGTCCTATGAAAACTGGCTTCATCATTGACAAAGCGCGGCAAAAACTGGGATTCAAACCCAAAACTTTTGATGAGAGTTTAAAATCGTTGCAAGGTCGATTCTTGGAATTCTAGTAGAAGATATTTAACGAATCAGTTTAATCTCTAGACTTAAGGGTTAAACCGAAGGGCATATAATCCTTGCAAATTTTCAGCACACAGCTTTTGTCTTCTGGTGCATCCAAAATTTTAAGAGGCGATTTTTCAATCTCTCCCTGTTGGGGATATAACAGTTTTAAGCAACCCATCAGTTGTAAGATAATTGATTTCTAAAACAGGCTGAATAACTGTTGGATTAATTCTTCCAGTATTTTAAATACCCCTATTAGGAGGATCATAATCTTTCCTAATTCATTAATTGCTACCTTAATGATCTTACTTACTTTTCTTATCCATTTCTTAGCATTTTGCATTTTTATTTGGCCCTTCTTTTATAATAAATAGTTGGCACAGTCCTAAAAGTCGGATTTCCAGCAATTTTTTTTAATCTTTTTCATAAAGCGTAAAAGCAAGCTAATACAGCCCCTTTTCATAAATTAGGACGTGCTTAAAAGCCACTTGAGAAGCAAGTTATTTTGCCCTGGTTTTATAAAATAGGACAAGAAAATCTCTACCAAAAAGGGCATAAAAAAAGCCACCGGACAAGGGATATTTCTATCACTTCCGATGGCTTCTCCTTACAGGTTTTAGCCTTTACTAATATTTTAAATGATCTACCTTCCGGCGATCATTACACTGTAAAGATAGTGATTCTGACTTAATTTCAAAACACTGGCCCGATGGATGGCTGGACCCAAATAATCGTTCATTTTGCCCTTGAACAAGCTGACCCATTTTTATTGTAATAATATGCTAAACAACCGATAGACCACAGTCAGGGCATTCGATTAACTGTCAAACCTGCACTTCATTTGCTATTATCTTGATCCCTACAATAAACCTGAATTTCCGTGCGAAAGATGCCAATTTTGCTTTGGTAGGGTTATGACTGGTGCCTTTCCTTGATTGATTGGGGATCCTGGCTCATATCAAAAACATCCGTTACGAAAACCATTTCGGATCCTTGGAAGTAAATAATTTTGTAGTTGCCTTCAAGGATAAATCTATGACCCTTATTGAGGAAACGAAGCTCTTCTACAATCCGACCTCTATTGGTTAAGTCTGATAAGGAACTGGCTCTTTGTAGGATTTTTTCAATTATCCTGTCGGCAATATCTTGAGGATAACGACAGTGGATTTTTCTTAATTGATCCTCTGCCGGATCGGTAAACTCAACTTTCATTACCAACTTTTCATGTTGGTTCGAACCTGATCGATACTTTTTGTCCTACCTTCTTTAATCGCTTGATCGGAAGCTTCTGCCCTGGATATCAAGTCAGACTTGGTAATTATACTTCCGTCCGGATTGTAGCCTACAGCTTTTCCGTCATCAGCACCCTGTAAAACTTCTTTAACCTTTTGAATGATACTAATATCTTGTAATCGAGCTAATTGTTCTATCAAGTGAAGCTTCTCTGTTTGTACGTCCATTGGTATCCTATTTCAGTTCCTTAAAGTTAACGATCATTTCTGTATTGATAATGTCTCATTTAATCCCTATTACTTACACCACCATTTCAAACACAGTTTCTATTCCCGGGTTCGATCGCACATTCAGCTGGCCCTTGTGTAGTCGCATAATTTGCCTGGATAAGCTGAGCCCAATACCGGATCCATCCTCTTTTGTGGTAAAAAATGGTATAAAGACCTGATCAATCTGTTCCATTGGAATTCCCGGTCCATTGTCCACAAATTGAATCCTTAACTTGCTGTCCTTCTCAATCACCTTGATCTTGAGCGTCCTGTCGTCCTTATTGACCTGAGTGAGCGAATCAATGGCATTGTAAATCAAATTCAACGCTACCTGGGTCAACAATTTTTGATCTCCTAAGAATGATTTGGTCCTGATGTGATTGACCACCGACATCTGAACTTTTACTTCAGAAACCCTTTGATCAGCCAGTTTGAGCAAGGATTCTAACCAATCTTCAATCACTATCTCCCTGAATTCCGGTTTAGGTACCCTGCTCAATCTCCGGTAGTTCTCTACAAAATGGGTCAGCCCTTTACTTCTTTCATTGATCACTTCGAGGCCGTCAGAAAGATTTACTAACTGGTTCTCTGTGATTTTCTCCCCCTTCTTAAAATATCCGGATAGTGTTTCACTGATAGATGAAATAGGCGTGATTGAATTCATGATTTCATGGGTCATGATCCTAATCAGCTTTTGCCAGCTATCCAACTCGTTTTCTTCAAGCTCACTTTTAATATCATTCAGGGAATAAATCAGAAATTCCTCCTCCTGAAATTTCAATTTCACCATTTTGACCATCACCACGTGGAGTTCGTTCTTGACAACAGTCCTGACTGTTTTAGATTGGTTGGGTTCCAGTACCTGAAATGTATCCCAAAGCTCCTTATTCAATTGTTTGAGCCTGTCAATATGTACGATCAGCTTTGCTCCAAAGAGCTGCAATGCAGTCTTGTTGACAATCTCTACATAACCCTTGGAATCCACCGCGATCAGTCCGGTAGAGGAGTGCCTCATCAATTCTCTGAAAAACCATTCCTTGTGCTCACTGTGGGTTTTAATCGTTGAAAGAACCTCATTGATATTATTTAAGCTACGGTGAAGATTTTTCAATGACCCCGATTTTACCTGTTCCGGGAAGTGAAGAGAACTGTCCTCATTGCGGATAGACTCAAAAAACAGGGTAAGTTTTCTGTTAATGGCATTATAGAAATAGAGGGTATTGAGCAGGACAATTGTAAGCACCACGCCACAAAATCCAAGTGCCCACCAATTTCCTTTTACATAGAATAAAGTCCCGGCTACAGAGGTAACAATGAGGATAATCCCACGCAGTACAATGGCAGACCGGAAATCTTTAAAGACCATAGCGCTTTACCTTATTGTACAAGGTCTGACGGGTAATGCCCAGCTTATCTGCCACATGCGAATAATTACCATTGTATCGATCCAGGGCTTCCTCAATCATAGATTTTTCCATCTCCTCCAGTGTAAGATATTTATTCACCGGTTGATTGTCTGTGTGTCGCAGCGAAAAGTCGTCGGGCTTTAAGACATCCGAATCAGCAAGTATTACCGCTTTTTCTATGGCATGTTGCAACTCCCGTACATTACCTGGCCAATGGTATCGACTCAGCTTCTTGATGGTTTGCTGGCTGAGCTTAAGCCCCTGCTTCTTATACTTCTTTTGATAATTCATCAAAAAGAAAGCGGCCAGCTCTTCAATATCTTCTCCTCGTTCACGAAGAGGTGGCAACTCGATGCGTATGGTGTTGAGTCGATATAGCAGATCTTCTCTGAATCGCTGCTCAGCAATCTCGTCTTCCAGGTTGTTGTTGGTAGCACTGATGATTCTCAGGTCAACCGGAATGACCTTGTTTGAGCCGACAGGAGTAACCGCCCTGTTTTGTAAAACAACCAGAAGTTTGGATTGCATGACAAGAGGAAGGTTCCCAATTTCGTCCATAAATAGGGTTCCCTTATCCGCTAACTGAAACTTGCCAATGCGATCTTCCTTGGCATCAGTAAAAGCGCCCTTTTTATGGCCAAACAACTCACTTTCAAACAATGACCCGGGTATGGCTCCCATGTCCACCCTTACGAGCAGCTCGCCTCGGCGATCCGACCTTTGATGGATCTCCTGTGCAATCAACTCCTTGCCCGTTCCGTTTTCTCCGGTGATCAGCACTGAGGCATCCGTATTGGCTACCTTTTCTACCGTCTCCATGATCTTAAGCATGGCCTGAGAAGAGCCGACCAACATTTTACTCTCCCGGTTGATTTCACTTTTAAGTGATTTCTCCCTGCGCTTCAGTTCATGTACTTGCTTATTCGATAAACTAATACGCAAGGCCGAATGTACGGTAGTCAAAAGCTTCTCGTTCTCCCAGGGTTTCATCACAAAGTCAGTCGCCCCTTCTTTGACTGATTTTACAGCCAGGTCAATATCCCCGTATGCTGTCAACATAATTACTTCGGTATTGGGAGAATGCTCTTTGATCTGCTTCAGCCAATAAAAGCCTTCATTTCCTGAGTTTACCCCCGCAGTGAAATTCATGTCCAGCAGCACTACATCAATCTCCTTTTTCCGAAGCGCTCCCGGAATGGCATTCGGGTTGAACAATGTATCAATTTCATCAAACTCCGGCTCCAGTAAGAGTCGGAGAGCGCTGAGTGCTCCTTTATTATCATCTACGATCAATACTTTGCCGGACATAACTCAAGGTTTGATTTACTCAAAAATAAATAAGCTTGAAACGCAAAAGAGAAGTGTAAAATTATTTGACATTTAATTGTTCAGTTTCTTTACAAGGAACAAACTGTCATCAATTATAAAGTATTGATTTACAGTCATTTAAAATGCTCGGCACATTATTGGCATCTTAAAAACCACATGAAAAAATGGATTACCATATTTACCACTGTGCTGCTGACATCTTCAATGTATGCGCAGAAAACCTGGACCTACCAGGAATGCATTGACTATGCCCTCAGCAATAACCTGGCGCTCAGAAGTGTAGAATATCAGGTCCTGCGTCAGGATGCCAATAGCAAAAGAGCCTATGGGAATTTTCTCCCTGACCTGAATGCCAGCACCAGTGTAAACATTTCTCAGGGTAGGACTACCAACCCCAATACTAACCAAATCATTGATTCTGATCCCTTCTTATCAAATAGTGTGGGTATACGCTCCAATATGACTGTATTTAACGGATTCAGATTGCAAAATCAGCTCAAGTACGAGAAATACAGACAGGTGGCTGTGCAAAATGACTATCAAAAAGCGATCAATGATGTCACATATCTGGTCATGGACGCTTTTATCCAACATCTCATTAACCAGGGTTTAGCAGCTATACAGGAGGAGCAACTCATGGCATCCGATAAAGAAGTTTTCCGCATCAAAAAGAGGATCAACCTGGGACTGGCATCCGGGAGTGATCTGTATGAAGCCGAAGCCCAGCTAGCCAGTGACGAATTTCTACTGATCAGAATGCAAAATGCCTCCAATAGTTCTGAAAACGAACTAAAAAAATTGCTCAACCTGCCAGTTGATTCCGCACTGGTTCCGGAAGATATTGAGGTTGATCCATTAGCTGAGCCGATAAGCATTGCCGAATTAGATGACGATCCATTTAATATCCAGATTCTGCCAGAAATGAAATCCAGTGTTGCTAGACTGAACGCCGCTCAAAAGCAATTGAGTATGAACAGGGCTTTTGGTAGGCCCAGTCTCAGCGCCGGAATTGGCTGGGGAAGTTTTTTCACAGAAACAAGGACTGATACGGAAGGAAATGTGATTCCATATAATGAGCAAGTTAACCTGAACAGTAATTTATCTTATGGGCTGAGCTTGTCTTTCCCGATTTTCAACAAACTCAACCAATGGAATACCATTCAACAATCAAAAATCAGTTTAGCTGAAGCAGAAAATGAGCTAAAAATCATGACCAGGGATACCGAATACCTGATCAATGAAGCACTTCTGGATTACTACGGTGTAATGGCTGAATATAAGTCTGCTCTTAAAACAGAAGAAAGCCGGGCATTGGCTTTTGAAGTGATCGAGAAGAAGCGGGAAAAGGGTCTGGCCAGTATCATGGAGTTTTACCAGGCCAAAAATGATCTGGCAACAGCAAGGGGGCAGAGTCTTCGCACTCGACTACAATTATTTTTAAACAAGAAATTGATTGATTTCTACCTAAATGGGACTTTTTAATTATGGACAGGAAGATTGAAGATAAGAGATGGATAAAACCAAAACACTGGAAGTACATAGCTGGTGTAATTTTTATCCTTGTAGTGGCGCTGGCTTTTGTGTTCCGTGACCCTATGAGCACTTACCGGGCTGACATGGAAAAAGTGACGGTGGAAACGGTAAAATATGATTCCTTCCAGGACTATATCAGAATTGTAGGTTTTGTAGAACCTATTTCAACCATCTACATGGACGCCATTGAAGGTGGTATTGTAGAGGAGATACTCATCGAAGAAGGAAGCTTTGTTCATAAGGGTGATGTGATCGTACAGCTCAGCAATAACCGCCTAAACCTTGACATCCTGAACAGTGAAGCCTCTCTGGCAGAGAAATCAAACTTCCTTCGGGAGACCCAGATCAATATGGAGCAACAAAAACTCCTCCTCCAGCGAGACCTGATCAACCAGGAATATGACCTCATACAAAAAGAACGGGCATATGATCAGAACAAGTCGCTTTACGAGGAAGAATTGATCGCCAGAGAAGACTTTCTGCAGTCAAAAGAATCCTATGAAATGGCCATGAAGTTGAGGGAGCTCACGCTGAAACGCAATGAGCAGGACTCGATTTATCGGAAAAATCAAATCACGAAGATCTCTCTCAACCTGGAGAATATGGAGAAGAACCTGGAGCTGATCTACCAAAGAAAGGAGAATCTGAATATCAAGGCTCCTGTAGATGGCCAACTAGGATTCCTCGATGCTGAACTGGGTCAGTCAATCGCCAGTGGTCAGCGGATTGGACAGGTGAATGTGTTGACCAGCTATAAGATCAAAGCCCAGATTGATGAGCACTATATCGACAGGATCCGAAGAGAACTGGCTGCCACTTTTGAAAGACAATCGGATACCTTCAACCTGAAAGTGAACAAGGTATACCCTGAAGTGAGAAACGGAAAATTTGATATCGACCTGGTATTTATGGATAAGCAACCTGACAATATCAGAACCGGTCAGAGCTACCAGATCAGCTTGCAGCTAGGTGTGACCATGGAAGCAGTCTTGATAGATCGTGGAGGATTTTTTCAATCTACAGGTGGGCAATGGGTATATGTGCTGTCGCCTGATGAAACCTTTGCTACAAAGCGAAGTATTCGTATTGGCCGGCAGAACCCGCGCTACTACGAAGTACTCGAAGGTCTTGAGCCTGGAGAAAAAGTAGTGACCTCTAGTTATGAAGCTTTTGGGGATAATGAGAAGTTGGTGTTTTAGGGAGGGAAGGAAAAAGGAAGATAGGAGGAAGGAACAAGGAAGACAAGAGGAAGGAACAAGGAAATTAAGAGAAAAGGATAATAAGTTGTCAGGGATTTTTAATAGTTTATGGTACATAACTTAAAGACCATACTCGCATGAAAAAGATTGAAAAATTTGAAGATTTAATTATATGGCAACGATCTATGGACCTGGCAGTCAATATTTATTCTCAGTTCAAGTCCTTAAAAGATTATTCATTCAAAGATCAGAGGGCTTCTGTTTCAGTACCTGCTAATATCTCAGAGGGATTTGAACGAGACTCAAACAAAGAATTTATAAGATTTTTATTTATCGCCAGAGCGTCTTGTGGTGAGTGTAGAACTTTCCTCCACTTGGCCAATCGCCTGGACTTAATCGATAAGAAAATAGGTGAGACATTAATAAATGAAACTATAGAATTATCCTCTATGATTTATGGACTTATTAAAACAAGAAAATCAAAATTTAAATAGCAAGTAGACGGAAAAGGAGAGTGGAAACATGGTATGAACTTGCTTCCTCCTTTTTCCTTTCTTCTTGCTCCTATTGATCATATTAAACAGTAAAAACCTAGCAGGACTACAGCATAGTGCACACTGTGCTCTTCGCACTTTGCCCTATGCGCTCTGCTCCAAACATAAACAAATGCTAAAAACACAAGACCTCGAAAAAATATTTCGCACCGAAGAGGTGGAAACCACCGCACTAAACAAGGTGAATCTCCATATAAAAAAGGGAGAATTTGTAGCCATCATGGGACCATCCGGATGTGGGAAATCAACCTTACTCAACATCATCGGGTTGCTGGACAATCCTACCGGAGGTCAGTACATCTTTGATACGACAGAAGTATCCAACTTCAAAGAGCGGCATCGCACTGCCCTGAGAAAAGGAAATATCGGTTTCATTTTCCAAAGCTTCAATCTCATTGATGAGTTGAATGTTTATGAGAATGTGGAGCTGCCTTTGATCTACATGAAACTTGGTGCTGCTGAGCGAAAGAAAATGGTAGATACAGTGCTGGATCGTATGAAAATCGGGCATAGAAAGAAGCATTTTCCGCAACAGCTATCCGGTGGTCAGCAGCAACGAGTAGCGATTGCCAGGGCAGTGGTGGCCAATCCTAAACTGATCCTCGCGGATGAGCCTACAGGTAACCTGGACTCCAAGAACGGCCTGGAAGTGATGAAGTTGTTGACAGAGCTTAACAAAGAGGGTACCACAATCGTAATGGTGACGCACTCCGACCGTGATGCTGCTTTTGCTCACCGGGTAATCAACCTCTTTGACGGGAAAATCATTACGGAAGAAGAAAAAAGAAAGCTTGAGAATGTGCTGGATCCAGATTCGATCGATGAATTAATCTGATTGACTCATGTGACTATTCATTGTAAATAATCTCAATCCGGACAGAAAATTCATTCTGATGAGTTCAATATAAAGAAATAGCCATGATTACCAATTATCTGAAAACGGGGACAAGGAACCTCCTGAAATACAAGACATTCTCTTTCATCAACATTTTTGGGCTTGCGACAGCAATTTCGATTTGTCTGTTTCTCATTCTGATGCTGGCGGATCAAAAAAGCTATGATCAGTTCAATACCAGGAAGGACCGAATCTATCGCATCCTCTCAGATCAGGAAGGGTCCAAATCACCCAATGCGGTCACCGCATATCCTCTGGCAACCACTTTGAAGAATGACTACCCTATCATAGAGGAGACTACTTCAGTATCCAGGGGTATCGGTGGGGAAGTGCTATTCAATAACAGACTAACTGAAGTAAATGGCTATTTTGCAGACGCTTCCTTTTTCAAAGTATTCAGCTTTGAGCTTTCTGAAGGAGACCCAAAAACGGCACTCAGTGAACCCTTTTCGATTGTCATTACAAAAGATTATGCCAATCGTATTTTTGGCAAAGAGGACCCACTTGGGAAGGCCATCAGATACTATCATGGTGGTTTGGCCAATGTCAAAGATGAGGATGAAGTGTCTGCTTCCGATTGGGGATTATTTACCGTCAGAGGGATCATAGATAGTGAAAACTACAAATCACATTTGCAGTTTGATCTCCTGGTTTCTTCATCTAGTACGTCCAGTCTGGTCAATTCGCACAAGCTTGAAGATTTTACAAATAACTGGACAGTCTTTCCCAGTTACACCTATGCCCTCATGAATGAGGGTAAAAGTGAAGTTGATCTCAACCTGGCTTTAACAAATTTGGTTTCAAAACATTATGTCGAAGAGTATCCAAAAGATTACGTCCTGTTCGGACAAAATTTAACCAGCATTACTCCCGGGATCATCACCGGCAACGAAAGTAGTCCCAGCATTCCGATGGTCGGCTACTATTTTTTGTTCTTTCTAGCTTTCGTCATTCTATTCTCTGCGTGTCTGAACTATGTCAACTTATCCATCGCCAGGGCACTTACCAGGCAGCAGGAAATTGGAATACGCAAAACCTCGGGAGCCAATAGAAAGGATATTGCTTTTCAATTTCTAATTGAGTCTGTCATCGCAGGAATCATATCACTCTTTATTGCAGCGTTCCTGCTTTTTATCATCATCCCATTGTTTAAACAACTTTGGATCAATCAGTATATAAATTTTGATCTGCAAGGGAATGCTTTGGTTTATGGGATTTCCATCCTGTTCACGCTGCTTATTGGTACACTGGCAGGTATTTTCCCCGCACTTCACCTATCAGGATTCAAGCCTGTGGCTTCGTTAAAGAAACTTGAAAATTCAAGACCTGGCAAGCTAACAGCCCGCAAGATCCTGACCACCTTTCAGTTCATCATATCGCTGCTGTTTATCACTACATCTATCCTGATCTACAACCAGTTTAGCAAGTACATCCATTTCAATTATGGCTTTACATCAGACAGAATAATCAACATTCCACTCCAGGGAAATGACTACAATCTGGTTCAGCAGGAATTCAAATCTGTTTCCGGAGTGGTGAATATTTCTGCATCCGATCTGATCCCAGCTACCAACGAAAACAATGGGATAAACCTTAAACTGAATAAAGATCAAGCTGAATCAACACGTTTCGATATCATTCATACCGATGATCAGCTAATTGAAAACCTCAAGCTGAAGCTAATTGCAGGAGAAAATCTACCTACCTCGGGTTCAGCTTCTGATCAGCTGATAGTAGTCAATGAATCCGGTGCAAAAGCCATGGGCTTTTCTAATCCTCCGGATATTGTTGGTCAGAGCCTTTATGCAGGATCGGATGAAATATTGACTGTGATAGGAGTGGTAAGCGATTTTAGAAGCAGGATGCTGATGAACGGGAAAGAGATCGGTGCGGTGGTGCTGAGAAATATTCCTGAGAGATTCAAATTCCTGAATGTTCAGCTTGCCCAGGGTAGAGAAAAAGAGACCATTACTGGATTGGAAGAAAGCTGGGCAGCCATCGATCCCATGCATCCTTTTAAATACGAATATTACAGCGATCAATTATCCGGAATGTACAGCGGCATAGTCGATGTAGTTTCAATTATAGGATTTATGGCTTTCATTGCAGTGCTTATAGCCTGCCTGGGAATGCTGGGTATGTCCATTTATACCTCTGAACGAAGAGTGAAAGAAGTTGGAATTAGAAAGGTATTGGGAGCAGAAAGTATGGGTATTGCACTCCTATTAAGTCGCTCTTTCCTCAAAATATTAGCTGTTACACTGATGATAGGTGGGCCAATCAGTTTCTTTCTCAATAATTTCTGGCTTCAGCATTTACCCAATCATGTTGATTTTGGGTTTGGGACTATTTTTCTGAGTTCATTGATTTTGCTCACACTTGGACTCCTGACGATCGGATCCCAAACACTCAAAGTCTCCAGAAGAAACCCATTGGAATCTCTGAAGTATGAGTAGGAAGCTACTTGCATTGGTTGTTCATTTTCTTACACATCATGTATAATATATTGACGACAGACAATCTGACAAAACAATAAATGACTGATAATCAGCATGTTAAATAACTGGCATACTTTAAGATATATACTATGCGCAAATAATGCATATATACACGCCAACAGGAGAGACTATCTTATTTGAGGACAGTTTCTCCTTTTTATTTAACCTGATTAGGATTCATTCAAGATAGAAATTATGATCTCACATCTTGTTCAATTTATGGACATTGTATTGTCAAAAATTTTTACAAGAATCGTATTCATTTTTTCATATAAATCTGATTATCAGACATATATGATTAAGGCACACTTTTTTATACTGGTTTGGTAACACTTTAAAAATTCGACTCATGCTCAAAAACTATCTGAAAATTGCCTGGAGAAATCTTGTAAAGCATAAAGTCTTTTCCTTGATCAATATTGCTGGTTTAACTATTGGAGTAACCACTTGCATCCTGATTTCACTTTATGTGATCCATGAGCTGAACTATGACAACTCCGTGCCGGAAGGTGATGACATTTACAGGGTCATTGTTTCCTTTAATAATGAGGGATCATGGCAAAGAGGATGGTCCATGCCAGCTCCTATGGCAGGTGTAGCAGATGAAATATTCCAGGAGACAGAACTAACAGGCCGTATCATGGCCAACAATCTGTTTTATGGTGCAGGAAGTAACGACATCAAAATCCAGGGCAGGGTGGAGGAATTTCATGAAACCGGATTTGCCTACGCCGATCAGTCAATCATCGACATGTTCCAGTTCAACATGGTTTTTGGAGATCCTTCCACAGCATTGAGCGAACCAAATACTATAGTGATCTCTCAAAAAATTGCTCAGAAATTTTTCAAGGATGTAAACCCTGTAGGGCAATTTATTATCCTGAATGGTGACAATGAAACTCCTCGTAGGATCACAGGGGTTATGAAAAACTTTCCGACCACGTCCCATCTGCAATATGATTACTTTCTGACGCTCTCTGGCGTCGAATTCGGACAGGGAGAGCAAACTCGATGGACCCAGAACAACTATTTTGTTTATCTAAAGCTCAGGCCGTCCACCAGTGTCGCTCAGTTCGAAAAGAAATTCTCTGATGTTATCATTAGGGAATATATAAAACCGGCATTTACGGCCTTCAACAAGGAATTGGGTAGTACCATAGAGGAGAAAGCATATTTTAAACTTCAGCCACTCAGAGACATCCACCTTTATTCTGGTGATCTCAGGGAATTTGATCCCCGGGGTGATATCAAGATTGTGCAGCTATTTGCAGCCATAGCAATTTTCATCCTCCTTATTGCGTGTGTCAACTACATCAACCTCACAACAGCCAGGTCAGCCAATCGTGCGCCAGAGATCGGCCTTCGAAAAGTAATTGGCTCACAAAGGAGTAGTCTGATCAGCCAGTTTCTGATTGAATCTTTTATTGTCACACTGATTGTCTTCACTGCTGGCTTAGGACTTGCTCAGCTCCTACTTCCCTATTTCAATGATCTTGCCGCAAAATCCCTTACAATACCCTGGGGTGAGTCCTGGTTCCTGCCATCACTTTTTACAGGTGTTTTGATTGTTGGAATCATTGCCGGAATTTATCCTGCGCTCTACCTATCAGGCTTTTACCCCATCCAGATATTGAAAGGAAATCTTGCTCTGGGTGTTAAATCCAAGCGATTCCGTACCGTACTTGTAGTATTTCAATTCGCCATTTCGGCTTTCCTGATTGTTGGTACCCTGGTGATCTATCGTCAGATGAATTTCATCCTGAACAAAAAAGTGGGATTTGAAAAGGATCAGGTTATCCAGATTTTAGGAACCAACATGCTTCGGGAGAAAATCGATCCATTTAAGGAAGAGCTTAAGAAATCAAATGGTGTGGTTAATGTAAGTATCAGTGATTATCTGCCAGTGGAAGGGACCAAACGCAATGGCAACAGCTTCTGGAACGAAGACAGACAAGACATTGATGAGCCGGTCTTTGGGCAGTCGTGGATCATTGATGAGGACTACATCAGTACCATGGGCATGAACCTGTTGGCTGGACGAACTTTTTCCAAAGAAATTGCTTCCGAGAATCAGTCCGTCATCATTAATCAAACCATGGCCAGAAAACTGGGACTTGATGACCCGGTAGGAAAGGTACTGATGCGCTTCGGACAAAAATGGAATATCATTGGTTTGGTTGAAGATTTTAATTTTCGGTCCTTCAAGCAGGAGGTGGAACCACTGGCCTTCTTTTATGGCAAGAGCCAATCCATGGTTTCTGTGAAAATCAGCTCGGCGAATATTCCAATGGTACTGGAAGGCCTGGAAAGGGTGTGGAAGGATTTTGTGCCCAACTCCGCCTTCAGATATTCATTTATGGATGAATCCTATGCTCAGATGTATGACAATGTTTATCGAACCCGATCTGTTTTCACAAACTTTGCAGGGCTGGCTGTCTTTATCTCATGCCTGGGGCTCTTTGCATTATCAGCATTCCTGGTGGATCAGCGTAAAAAGGAGCTCAGCATCCGAAAAACACTGGGTGCTTCTGTCCAGACCATCTTCCGACTAGTCACCAGTCATTTTGTGGTCCTGGTGGGCATTTCAATCCTGATAGCAGCCCCTATTTCATACCTTGTGATGGAGCGCTGGCTGGAGGACTATGTTTACAAAATTGATATGTCCTGGGATATTTTCGCCTGGTCAGGATTCTTGACACTGTTGACGGCACTACTCACCATAAGCTATCACGCCATCAAGTCGGCACTCGTAAACCCTGCTGAAAATTTAAGATCCGAATAAGGAAATCATTTGATCAATAAATACTACCCCAATGTTCAAAACATACCTGAAGATAACCTGGAGAAACCTACTTCGAAATAAGTTCAATACGGTCCTGAACATCACCGGCCTGACTATTGGGATAACCTGCTTCCTGATCATCTTCTCAAAAATTGATTTTGAGTCAGGATTTGACCGATTTCACAAGGATGCAGACCAGATATACCGAATCGTCCGTGTCACTTCCGGATTGGCTTATCTGGAAGGAGGTCTTGAGTATCGTACCGGAGTCAACTTCCCTTTACCTGGTGTAATTGATGGTCAGGTCCCGGAGTTGGAGTCCGTAACCACCATGATGCATATGGGAGGAAGCAACGTAAAGATTGTAGAAAATGATGCCAGCACCAAACCCCAGCTTTTTAATGAGAGAAGAGGCATTGCTTTGGTAGATGAACATTTTTTTGATGTCCTCAATTTCAATCATCAGGTAAAATGGATCACAGGCGATCCTTCAGTATTGAAAGATCCTTTTCAGGTAGTGCTCACGCAATCTATTGCAAAGAAGTATTTTGGAACTGAAGACCTTTTGGGAAGACAAATAGAATTCAATGGGATGATATTCCAGGTGAGCGGATTGATATCAGATTTTCCCATTGACTCAGATTTTCAATTTCAAGTACTCGCTTCAATGGAAACCTTTGATGTGGTGACCGATGGAGCACTCAGTACCTGGGGTGGTCTTAGCGACAGCTATCAATGTCTGGTCAAAATCAAACCCGGATCAGACATCGCTCAGATCGAGGAAAAGATCAAGCAAATACATGCTACCCATACTTCAGCAGAAACTGCAGCTTTCCGGGTATATAAGCTGCAGCCATTGGCGGAAATCCACCAGGACAGTCGGTTCGGTAACTACAATAATCGTATCGTAAGTCAATCGACCATTCTTTCCCTTATGAGTATTGGGATCCTGCTCATTGTGATGGCCTGCATCAACTACAGCAACCTCACAACCGCACAGCTTGCTTCAAGGGGCAAGTCAGCAGGTATCCACAAGGTACTAGGGAATACCAGAAAGCGTCTGATCAGTCAGATATTGCTAGAAACACTGATCCTGTCTGTAGTTGCTACAATCGGTGGTGTGGTGCTATCCATACTGCTTATGAACAACCTCAACCAGCTTATTGGTCTCCCGGAAGACTGGAACTTTCTTAACCTGAAATTTGCCTTATTCCTCCTGGCTCTACCTGCTACCATCAGTATAGTAGCCGGAATATACCCTGCCATCCTCATATCCAAAACAAACATTGTGGAGATGATCCGCAACAAAGGTTTCAGTACTGCCCAGGGGAGTGGAAAATTCAACAGATGGATGGTCACCTTTCAGTTTATCATAGCTCAGATTTTAATTGTGTGTGGAGTTGTCATCTTTCGTCAACTCAACTTCATTGAGTCAAAGGATATGGGATATCATCGCAACAACATACTGGTAGTGGGCTTAATGGGCGATGAACAAATGAAAACGAGGTTTAAAAATGAACTGAAGAACAATCCCAACATCAGCTTAATCTCACTATCTTCTGAGCCCCCCGCTAGAGAAGGAAATTTTCGTGATGCTTCCAGGATGGTTAACGGCTTGATGGTTACCGTCGACATAGAACAGAAATCCGTGGACCCTAACTACCTGGAAACCTATGGTATAAGACTACTTCATGGCAGAGACTTCCGGCTAGACGATGATGAAACTGTAGTGGTGGTCAATCAAAAAGCTGTAGAGGAGCTTCAATTCAATGATGCAAGTGACGCCATCGGTCATACCCTAAAATTCAATGGTCAGGACCGCACGATCATCGGTGTTGTTGAAAACTTTCACACTTCACCCATCTATAACCCTCTGCGTCCTTGCTACCTTGAATTCCTTCCTAATAGGTTCTACACTGCCGGTATCCGGTTCAACCTCACTGGTGACGATCAGCATCATAGCCAGATCTCCGGACTCATCAGCGATGTAGAAGCAAAATGGAGCCAGATCTATCCCAATGAGATCTTTGAGTATGCCTTCTTTGATGACACCATTGCAGCGTATTATGAGGAAGAAAAGAAAACTGCGTCACTGGTACATATCTTCACCATCATCATGATTTTTGTCTGTTGCCTGGGTATTATTGGTCTGATCCATTACACAACAGTCCGTAAGGCCAAAGAAGTAGCTGTGCGAAAGATCATCGGTGCCACTTTTATCCAGGTGGCCGGGATTCTACTGAGAAATTTTGCCGAGTGGGTGGTCATCGCCAACCTCGTAGCCTGGCCCATTGCTTACTTCCTGATGGACGGATGGCTCCAAAGTTTCACCTATAAAACCAACATGGCCTGGTGGATCTTCTTACTATCCGGCTGTATTGCTATGGTGATCGCTTTATTCACCGCAGGCTATCATACGATCAGGGCCGCCCGGGTAAATCCTGTGGAGGTGCTAAGGAGTGAGTAGAATTGTTTAATTACTAGACAGCTCATTGTCTAAATGTTTGACACAGGTGAGAAGATGGTAATTATATTGTGCTGATATTCAATGTAATAGAATTCAGGCATAGTATTTCATATGAATAAATTATGTTCGGGACTTTCATCAAAACCGCTATTAGGCAACTACTATCTAACCGACTGGTATTCACTATAGATATTCTGGTGATCTCTGTAATGGTGACCTGCTGTCTATTAATAGGAGTTCAGGTAATAAAACAATATAACTTTGATCAGTTCCATACGAAAGCTGATCGGATTGTCAGGGTAGATTATATCTACAAGGACAGTCAGAACCGATATCATGATGAAGGGTTAATGGAGCATTCATACTATGATGATTTCAGGGAAGACCTACCTCAGGTGATTAACTCAACCAGATATCGCAGCTGCTGGGAATGGATCAAACAGGAAGATAATTCAATTAAAGTTAAGCTAGCTTTTGTAGACTCAGCTTTCCTTGAAATGTTTGATTTTAGACTATTGGAAGGTGACAAGTCATCAGTACTTGATGATCCAAACAATATAGTGATGACCTCTTCAACCGCTGAAAAACTGACCGGTGTAAAAGAGAATTTTGCTCAGCTCATTGGGCAAATAATCACACTTCCTAATACTGAACAGAAGGAATTTACAATTACCGGAATATTGCAAAATGTCTCTGATCAAAGTAGTTTGGACTTTGATGTATTATTGAGCTATCCCCATAGTGCCTGGTATCCGAGGAGCACATCCGGAATGGGTGACACCTACGTTTTCCTTGAGATAGATCAGGTTACCAACATCCAAAATGCAGAAGATGGAATAAACGGATCAGTAGATAATTACTTTGGAGAGAAAATTTCGGAAGGTGTAGAAGCTGGGTACCTATCACCGGATCAGGATGTCCTTCGTTTTGATTTAAGGCCACTTTCTTCATTATATCTCGACAACTCAGTGTCTCATCATTACCTGAAAAGCACAGATGTTAAAGAGTTGACAATGATCCGGTATGTAGCAATTATCATATTCATTCTGGCCATTCTTAATCATTTGACATTGAATCTTAGTCTTTCCGTGAGAAGAACAGGAGAGTTAACCATAAAACGGGTGATTGGTGCAAGAAAAATCAATCTTTTTTACCAGTTTCTGACAGAAGCCGGTCTGGTAGGTCTTCTATCAATAGCGATAGGAATTATTATTTTTAGCTGGTCTACACCCTGGGTAAACACATGGTACGGTTGGGAACTGAATTTTAAGGATCTTCTGGCACCTCAATCCATAATACTGACCGGATTGATTTTTGTGGGAATACTAATACTTTCATGTATCACACTTTTTATGAAACTGGTTGTGAAGCCAGGGTTTGGCCTGAGATCAGGAAAGATAGAAAGAGCCCGGTTATCAACAGGTTTTACTGTATTTCAATATTGTATCTCATTCATTCTCATAACTTCCGCGATTTTCGTTTTTAGACAATTGGAATTTATGCGAACCAAGGAACTTGGCTTCAATGAAGAGGGTGTAATGGTTATTGGGCTCCCCGATTCATTTTCTGAAGAACTAAGAGGCAGATTCAAAGACCTACTTACCAATCATAGCTCCATCCAGAGCATCGCTACGAGCGACCGGGACTTCGTATTTGGATCGCAAACATGGGACATGCCACTGCCTGGTGGTCGGGAAATTAAAACAAGAGCTATCCGTATTGAAAACGAATATGTAAAAACACTTGGGTTGACTTTATTAGAAGGAAGTGATTTGGATCCTGATCGGGTGGATCAACCAGAAATCCTGGTGAATGAAGCTTTTGTGAAGCAATCAGGAATTGAAAACCCCATTGGTCACATTATTGATCATGAAATAATTGATGGTACAAAATTCGTGATCGGAGGAGTTGTAAAAGATTTTCATTTTGATGCAGTGAGTCAGTCGATTAAACCCTTAGTGCTGACAAACGCCCATATCAATGGAATATGGAATGTCTTTGTCAGGTACAATGAGGGTAGACTGGAAGATGCCCGTTTACACATAGAAAGTGTATGGAAAGAAGTTGAACCTACTTTGCCTTTGAGGCTTTCATTTATGGACGAAAAGATGGATAGTCGATATAAAAAAGAAGAACGATTTGGACGTGTCATCACTTCAGCCTCCATCGTGGCCATACTAATCACAGCTTTTGGCCTGTTTAGCCTCTCGATGATCACACTAACAACCCGTATCAAAGAAATCGGGATCAGAAAAGCAAACGGTGCCCAATCCCTGGACATCTACTCTCAATTTGTGAAGAAATATTTCAAATGGGTATTGATATCTATTGCGATTGGAATACCTGTAAGCTGGTATCTGATGGATACCTGGTTGCAAAATTTCCCTTATAGAACTTCTATTGATTGGTGGGTTTTTGCTCTGGCCGGATTAATGGCTTTGGGGATTGCGTTATTGACTGTTAGCTGGCAAAGTTGGAAGGCAGCGACAAGAAATCCGGTAGAGGCGCTTAGGTATGAGTGATATGATATGATAACCAATTACTTAAAAATAGCAATCCGTCATCTATTAAGACATAAGCTTCATACTTATCTTAATTTCACCGGATTGACTATCGCATTTACAGTCTCTTTACTTGTATTTCTGTTTGTTAAGTACGAATACAGCTATGATCAACATCACAAAAATGCAGATCAAATATTCAGGTTGGTCAAAAAACATAATGGTGAAGATTCAGATAGACGAGGAACAAATATTTGGAATGCAACTAGCAGTTTACTGAGACCTCTATTGCTGGAAAATTGCCCTGAAGTGTCGAATGTAGTTTCAATACTTCCAATCGATGAAGTTGAAGTTATACATAAGAGCAAACACTTTGTTGAAAAACGGATGTACCTAGTACAATCCGATTATTTCGACGTGTTTACCCACAAATTCCTATTTGGGAATTCCGAGATGGCATTAATCGAACCACAGAGCCTTGTTTTGACAGAGTCAATGGCTAAAAAGTATTTCGATGATAATCAAACTAATTTAATTGGGAAGGTGATAAACATTGGGAATATGGACTTTACAATTACCGGTGTGATTGAAGATATTCCGAAGAATTCCCATTTCCCAATCAATTTCCTCGCGTCACATACTACTGTTTTTGAACCCTCTTACCCATTTGGTGAAGCTAATGCAAGTTGGTACAACAATGCTTACTCCACATACATCATGATTAAGAGAGAGGTAGATGTTGAATCGTTAAGTAAAAAAATCACTGACCTAGTTATTTCAGCACAAAAGAGACCTGCAAACGACACATACCTTCTGCAAAATATTAAGGACATCCATTTAAATAGCCATGTTATGTTAGAGTTTGATAAGAATGGAAAAGTGTTATATGTATATGTATTTTCCAGCATTTCAATTTTATTATTGATCATAGCCGGTTTTAACCACATGAACCTCACAAGCAGCCAGTTATTCTTTTCTACAAAAGAGATGGGAGTAAGAAAGATTTCCGGAGCTGGCAAATGGCACATTTTGTTCCAGCTAATTTCCGAAGCTTTGATGATATCACTGAGTGCTTTAATATTCTCAATTATCCTCCTGAATACACTTCTTCCTTACTTTGGTTCTTTGGTTGAAAGAAACCTAACTATAGACTTGCTTTGGTCTGAAAATATATTAACGATTACACTGGGAATTGTTATTGTCTTTACTGGTTTAGTCTGCTGGTACCCAACTCTTGTTATTTTGAGACAGCAGCCTGTTAATACCATCAAGAATACGGGATTGAAGTCTTTTGAGGCATCTGGAGTAAGGAATATCCTTGTGATGATTCAATTTACAATTTCAATTATCATGATTGCTGGAACGCTCATTTTATTCAGGCAATTCAATTATATCAAAAATAAAGATCTAGGCTTCCAAAATAAGAACATTGTAAATATTGAGGTTTCAGGGGTTCAATCAGGTATCAAAAAGAAGTACGAAGTATTTAAGAAAGAGCTTATCCAAATACCAGAAATTATTGATGTCACTTATTCTCAAGCAGCTCTTAATAAAGTAAACTTGAGTGGGTGGGCAGATTGGAAGGAAAAACCTATTGAAAATGAATTAACCCTATTTCATCTTGTTGTTGACAATAACTTTCTGAATTTCTATGATATTAATTTAAAAGATGGGCGAGTCTTTACCGAAGACATGAAAGCGAGTGAAAACTCATCTTATATATTGTTAAATACTTCCGCTGTGGCTGCCCTAGGTTGGGAAGATCCTATCGGTAAACAATTAGGAATCCAATGGTGGAAAGACAGTGAAGTAATTGGAATCGTTGAAGATTTCCATTATCAGTCGTTACGATTCAGAATTGAACCTTTGGCTATATCATTAGGAAAGCCTGATAAAGATTCAAACTTTATCTCAGTAAAAATTAATCCTGATCAGGTTCAAAGTGGATTACAAGAGACAGAATTGNTTTATAAGAAATTATTCCCTGGTTATGAATTCAAATACTCATTCTTGGAAGACCAATTGCAAACCTCCTATCACATTGATAAGAAATTGGGCACTATATTTTGGTTTTTAACCTGTACAAGTATAGTTGTAGCCCTTTTGGGATTATTTGGACTAGCCTGTTATATTTCCAAAATACGCACCAAAGAAATCGGAATCCGTAAAGTCAACGGAGCCAAAGTAATTCAAATTCTCACTCTACTAAATAAGGACTTTATAAAATGGGTAGTGATTGCATTTGTAATTGCCACGCCCATCGCCTGGTTTGCTATGAGCAAATGGCTCGAAAACTTCGCCTATAAAACTGAGCTAAGCTGGTGGGTTTTTGCTCTGGCCGGATTAATGGCTTTAGGGATTGCGTTGCTGACAGTCAGCTGGCAAAGCTGGAAGACAGCAACCAGAAATCCTGTTGAGGCGCTGAGATATGAGTGAGTATGATTTATCATCAACTGAAAATATCATTTAGACGCCTCTGGTCCAATCGCCTGTTCTCTTTGATATCTATTCTTGGATTAGCCCTTGGAATAGCTACATTTCTTATTCTTTTTCACTTCACAACATTCGAGCTAAGTTTTGACCATTTTCATGTAAACAAAGATGAGATCTACAGGGTGGTCACTTATCCGAATGATGGCAAAAAACAAGCAACAGGCAGAAATTATAAAGGATTAGGGCTTTTAATCAAAGATCAATTTCCTGAAGTAAAGCGGGTTGTTAGATTTTGGAAAGTATGGAATAGAAATGATGGCGAGGCCCTAAGAGCAAGTGGTAAGATCTTTTATGAAGAGAAAATCATACAGTCAGACCCCACATTCTTCGAAGTATTCCCAACGCTTTTGAAAAATGGAAAGGCTAATGTTGTTCTAAAAGAGCCTAACTCAATCGTCCTATCTGAAAGAAAAGCTAAATCTTACTTTGGAAATGAGGACCCTATTGGTAAGATCATCTCTGATGGTCTTCAGGATCTAACAGTGACTGGGATCATGTATGATATTCCAATAAATTCTCATCTTGATATTGACCTTGTAAGAACTTTTAGTGATGACTTTTTCTTGCAGGATGGTTGGCAAAGCTTATATCTGTATACCTATGTAACCATAGACCCAATATCAAATCCTGAAGAATTCGAATCCAGGTTAGAGTCTGTAGTAAGAGCCAAAAAAAATGAATTTGAAAATCTCGCCTCGGCAGCTTTTGAACTTCAACCCGTAACGGATATTCACCTCAGCCCCAACTTATCTCAAGAACTTACAACCAATTCTAATAAAACCTTAGTTTTCTTCCTGATGGGTATTGGATTTCTCATCATCACGATGGCCTGGATCAATCACGCTACATTTTCTATTTCTTCTTTCTTTGCAAGAGCAAAAGAACTAAGTATCCGCAGTTTCGTTGGTGCCAATCAATCAAATTTAATTCGCCAACTTTTACTTGAATTCCTAGCATTGTTTATGATGGCTTTGCCATTGGCAATTTTAGTCACAATCATCTCAAATCAATACTTTGTAGAACAGGGGTTTATTCCAGATATCTCTAAAGATCTATATCGACCAGAAATGTGGCTCATTGGAATTGCAGTCTTACTGATCGGATCGATCATTACTGGTTTATTCCCTTCATTCCTGATTAGAAAAATTGATATTTCAGGGGAGTATAAAACCGGAACAAAGAGCGGTATTAGTGGAAATAAATTCAGACCAACCATATTGGCTTTGCAATTCATCGCATCAATTATCCTGATATCCGGTGTTGTCATTATGAGTCTTCAACTTATCCACCTGAAATCAAAAGATAAGAACATGAAGACGGAAAGAGTCATAGGAATAAGAAATCCAACAGCATATACTGAGTTTGAATCCGATGAAACAGAAATCAATGACTATGAATTATTTAAAGAGCTCCTAAAAAATAATCCAGCGATTGAAGAGGTTGCCTCATCCTCTGCAGTCCCTGGATCGCCCATTGGGTTTAGTAGCACTGATGGCATAAAAAGGAGCCTGGAAGACCCCTTAGATCCAATAAACATGAAAGTCATTTATGTGGACAATGAATTCCTCAATGTTTACAGTATACCGCTACTTGCCGGAAGAAGTTTTTCAAATCAAAATCTAAATGATCTTAATGAAAGATCTATAATGCTTTCAGAGTCTGCAATACATCATTTGGGGTTCCCCTCAGCAGAATCTGCACTCGGCCATGAAGTGAAATATCACATGTGGAGTCAATGGAACGATTATGAGATAATTGGAGTGTACAAAGATTACGCCCATGAATCATTTAAATCAGTTCCAAATCCTTCCATTTTGTATTTCAACAGATTCATTGATGACTATGGCTCCTATGTTATGCATCAATCCTTTGTTTCCATTAAAATTACGAATGGGGCAAATCCGGAAGTCGCCATTGCTCACTTAGAAAAGACGTGGGATGCCATCTGGCCAGAAAAACCTTTAGAATACCACTTTATTGATCAACTATACGATCAGCAGTATCATTCAGAAAAAGTCCTAATAGCCAGCTTTTCAATTTTCTCTTTTGTGGCAATAACACTGGCTCTTCTAGGAGTAATTGGAATTACGTATTTCGAGGTTCAATATAAACGTAAGGAAATTGGGATCCGCAAAGTATTGGGTTCATCCATACACAATATCATGATGCTCATTTCTAAAAAGTATATTGGTCTCATCTTGATTTCAGCACTGTTAGCTGCTCCAATATCTTACCTGCTCGCAGATGAATGGTTAAAAATTTATCCTGAGAAAATCAACCTTCAATTGTGGGCATTTATGGTCCCTGTCGTTCTCGTTTTATTCCTGGTGTTATTTACTTCCGGATCGATCACCTTGAAAAATGCAAGTACGAATCCAGCTGATGTACTTAGAAATGAGTAAATCACCAATTCACAATTGATTCCCCTACTCATAATGCAAAGCATCCACCGGGTTGGTACGAGAGGCTCTGAAGGTGTGGAAGCTGATGGTAAGAATTGCGATAATCATGGCTATCAATCCACCCAGTAGGAAAATCAACGGGTTGATGGAGATATGAAAAGCAAAATTAGTCAACCACCTGTCGAGGTAGAGGTATGCCAGTGGTGAGGCTATCAGCAATGAAACGACAATTAGTGCGGCATAATTCTTCGATAGCAGAATCAACAGTTCGCTGGTGGTAGCTCCCAGTGCCTTACGAATACCGATCTCTTTGATCCGTTGTTCTATGGAAATACTTGCCAGGCCAAACAGACCCAGGCATCCAACAAGGATAGAAAGAATCGCCATAATGGTGACGACAGAACCCATCTGCTGATCAGATTTATAAACTTCATCAAAATGCTCATCAAGAAATTTATAACTAAACGGGTACCCCGAATCAGTCACATTTTCGTTCCAGATCTTCTCTATGGCATCAATACCGGCCTGCAGATTGTTGCCATTTAGCTTGACCGACATTTCACTGAAATTCCAGTCTGTATGGACAACCATACTCAATGCATTCACCTCATAATGAAGTGAATTGAAGTTGAAATCCTCCGTCACCCCAATGATCCTTCCTAATGAATCATTGTCATACCATCCATGTCCAAGCTGCTGCCCCAGGGGATCTTCAAAATCCAACTTTTTAGCAAAAGACTCATTGATTATGAATGCTTTACCGTCGTCAGTGGCCATCTCCTCTGAAAAATTCCGACCCGATTTGATTTTTATTTCGTAGACATCCAGGTAATTGTAATCCACTGTCACATTAGATGGGACAATGCGAAGAATCGATGTATCCTTTTTGTATTTAAATCCATACTGATGAAAATTATTACCGATTCTTTGACCTGAAGCCGTCACCCCCAGGATATGGGGATCTTTCTGTAGTTCCTCCTTCATCAGTTCATATTTTTCATTAGCCTCGTCGTTCAGGGAGATCAGCAGCATATGATCCTTGTTGAATCCTATGTCTTTGTTCTGAATGAAAAATAGTTGTTGCACCACGATAATGGTCGACACAATCATCCCTATTGCCAAACTGAACTGCACAATAACAAGCGTACTTCTCAAAAGAGACTTACTCCTGGACCCAACTACTTTGAGAATATGAATCGGCCTGAAAGAGGATAAATAGAGTGATGGATATAACCCGGAAATAATGCCCAGCAGAATAGAAATCCCTAATATCCCTGCAGTCAATCCCGGGTCAGAGAAAATAGTCGCCATAGAAAGTTGTCTGGTAATCAGGTCATTCAAAAATGGGAGTACCAGGTAGCCTATCGAAAACCCGATGACCAGGGCAATCACAGCCAATTGAACTGATTCCAGAATGAACTGATGTACCAGCTGCATTTTTTTCGCCCCAATTGATTTCCTCACACCGATCTCTCTGAAACGTGTATTTGAGCGGGCAGTCGTAAGATTCATAAAATTGACGCAGGCAATGATCAGGATAAAAATTCCTGTCAGCATAAATACACGCACGTAGGTACCATTGAACTTGCGATAATTCTGATAGTCGTGTTCTATGTCCATAGAAGCGAGGTGGACATCTTTTAGCGGTTGTAGAAATAATTTATAGGCCTGGTTGATTTCTTCGTCATCGACCAGACTGGTGAGAAAATCCGGAAATTTCTTTTCTATGGCATCCACATCACTGTTGGGCTTCAGCAGCGCGTAAGCAATCATGAAATTGCTTCCTGTCTCATCATTAAAATTAGGTCTGTCTGCACGTAAAGTGGATAGAGAATACAGCATATCAAACTGGAGATGAGAATTTTCCGGGATGTTCTTCAGCACCCCTGTGATATTGTATTCCTTGCCATCATTATGTAGAGCTTTTCCCACCACATCCGTAGAGTTAAAGAATCGCCTGGCGACATCCTCTGTAATGACGATAGATAATGGATCGACCAATGCTGTTTTCCTGTTTCCAGCGATCATCTCAAAATCAAAAACCTGCAGGAATGTACTGTCTACGCCGGCCACATTTTTCACTACAAGCTTTTTATTACCCGATTGCATGAGCTCCTCACCCCGATTATTATAGCGAGCACACATCTCTACTTCCGGAAAGTAGTCCGGCAATATATAACCCATTTTGGGCCAGGAGATGGGTACATTTTGAGGATTGGTACCGGGCCAGGTCTGCAATTCGCACAGCCGGTAGATGCGGTCTCGCTTCGCATGAAAATTGTCGAACGAAAGCTCATCACGGATAAAAAGAAAAATGATCAGGCAGGCTGTGATACCAACGGAAAGGCTGATGATATTGATAGCCGAGAATACCTTGTTTTTTGCGAGATTTCTCCAGGAGACTTTGAAATAATTTCTGTAGATACCTATAGTATCTGTGGCGTATGTCCCCAAAATGTTCTTGATGATCCCTGGTCGGAACAACCTAATCACTTCCACCCACAACAATCTGTTTGCTTTTCCCTCGCCACCTACATTTCGGTTTTCCTCATAAAGTTCATGAAGATCTCCCACTATGTCTTCCAACAAATCTGGATGACAAAAGAACTGTAAAAGCCGGATGGGTAATTTCCTTTCAAAGTTCATATCCTTCAAAAATCAAATGACATGGCAGGTATGGCATCCCATAGTTTCTTCCTGCTTTCCATTACCTCCTCCAGAGCTGTTTTCCCAGGTTGAGTTACCCGGAAATACCTCTTTCTTTTTCCTCCTCTTTCTTTGGTTACCTCTCCAAAATGTGATTTCAGAAAGCCTTTCTTTTCCAGACGACTCAATGCTGTCCTCATTGCTCCAACACTGACATTTCGGTTGAGACGCGTTTCAATATCCTTTTTGATAGACACTCCATAGGCATCTTCATACAAGATGGCCACGGTCAACAGGACTATCTCCTCAAATTCCCCAAGGCTCTTATTGCTCATACTTATATTTTAGTCCTAAATGTAGTTAATATAATATTAACGCACCAATTCCAATTCAGAATATATGCACCAATCAATATGAAGTAGAAAAGGTCATTTTGATGGAAATCTGCTGTCCCAAAAAAAATCCCTGACTTCTTTTAATCTCACCTTTTCCAAAAAGTCAGGGTGACGAGTATTGAGCACCATATTTCTTTCTGATGGGATCACGGCAGAAGGAACACTCATCACTAAACATTCAATTTTTTTGTACCAGTTACTTCCAAGCTGCTGAGTATAAGGATAGGAAGAAAGCGTATTCCAGTAAGGTGGAAGTTCTGATACTCCTACAGTGTATATTGATGAGCTATTTTCAATTTCTATATACATCAGTCCAAATTTACCGGCTGGTCGTATCCCATTTGTGTGAGCTAAAAGTTCCAGTGCACAAAGTGCTATACTTTCTGATGTATAGATGACCTCCTGTTGGGATTTATTCCATCGATTAGCCGCTCCCGAGCTATACAGCTTATCAGTGTACTCAATACNTGCAAGCCGAAAGACGATCATACATTATCTCCATACTCAATGGCAGTAAGACGATCGTCCACATACCGGATGCCGCTGATGGTTGTGAAAAAATTGATCGGCTGATCATTATCAAAGAAATGATTGGATTTTGTAAGCCATTCGTTGAACTGCTTCTGATTACCAAAAACAGAAATTCCATGCTTATAAAGTGAAATCAAAGCCAGCACATGCTCCTGTAAATGGGGCTTCATGGTTGATAATGTCAATTTATAATTTCTAAAAGTCTTAATGCTCAGATTGAGAGAGGTGGAAAGTGTTTCATCCTTCAGGCCTGAAATATCTTTAAGCCGACTCAGATATTCTGTGGTGACGCTGTTTTTCCTTACGGCGTACAACATCTCAGGCTCAGATACATAGGCAGGAAGATCATCCGCAGGATCATATGTTTTCTTTTGCTGCCCCATATCCAAATTTAGTAATATTACCTTTTATAAATGGTATTTTTACCTCTTTTGTGATCTTCCTTGGCGAGTCTCTCACTGTTCCTACTGTCCATTTAACGTACATCCTGCTGTCTAAATATTTTACATATTCTATCCCATATCATATGTATTTTACTGATTTTCAATAATTTACAATTCGGCACGGTTTTAAAGTATCTATTTAAAGAATCAACATTGGTCAAACAAAAACATGAAAAGATTCTTCAAGACATTATATCGGGGCATAAAGAAAAATCCGCTCAACTCAGCTATCAACCTCTTCGGATTGACGCTTGGATTTTCATGTATCATCACGATCACCATCTGGATACAAAATGAACTCAGCTATGATACTTTTCATGAAAATAGTGATAAGATCTATCGAGTCCACAGATATTTCTACAATCCCGATGGCAGTGAAAACCTCCACCTCCCCAATGTAGCTCCTCCAGTTGCTCCCATGCTGGAGAAAGAGTTGAAAGAGATCGAATATATCGCGCGGACAAAAAGTGCATCGTTTACGTTCATCCGTGACAATAAATTGACCAGGGAAAGTGAGGTTTGTTTTGCCGAACCAGAACTACTGGAAATTTTCAATTTTGTGGGATTACCCATTGATGATAACCTGCTGGAAGAGCCGCTTACCATGATCATCTCGGATGAGCAAGCCCTGAAATATTTCAACAGACTTGATGTGATCGGTGAGGTCATCTCTTTTTATACCCGAGACGGACAGAAACAGGATTTGAAGATTGTGGGTGTGTTTAATAAGTGGAATCAAAATAGCCTCTTCCATCCGGAGTTTCTCATCTCATTTATCACATTTGAATCCTTCGCAGGAGAAGAAGAGATGAACAGCTGGGGAAGCAATAATTACGAAACCTTTGCCCTGATCCCTCACCTCCCTTCCGACATCGATGCCCAGCTTGACAATATTATTGATGAGTACCTGGAAGACGGTACAAGCTGGACCAAAATAAGAATTGAAGCACTTACAGATATCCACTTCAACTGGCACAGCAACAAAACGTACATCTATGTCCTGGCTTCCATTTCACTTCTGATTCTGATCATAGGAAGCATCAATTATTTAAATCTGAATCTGGCCATGTACTCCCGCAGACTGGAGGAAATTAAGGTCAGAAAAATCATGGGAGCGTCACCCAAAAAGCTCATCTCCCAGTTGGTTGGTGAGTCGGTACTGTTCTGTCTATCCGCTTTATTTTTAGCGGCAGGTATTGTATACCTGTTTATCCCGGAGTTCAATCATATTTTGGGTAGCCCATTACAATTTGTGCTTACAGATAACTTTCCTATGATCGCTGGCTTTATTCTTTTAACTATTCTAACCGGTGTAGTATCGGTTCTATATCCTGCCATTGTACTTTCCGCTTTCAATCCAATCTCCACCAGATCTAACGAAGGATTGTCTTTTGGTAAAAACTCTTTCCGAACAGGCCTGGTGATTTTTCAGTTTTTTGTCTCTATCGCGTTGATCACGTCTTTTTTAATCGTGTATAAGCAACTCAGCTATATTCAGCATAAGGAATTGGGATTGCAAAAAGAGAATATCATTGTGATCCCTACTACGCCTCAGCTGGTTGAAAAACTTGATGTATTTCGTCAGGAGCTTACATCCAACCCAAACATCCTCAGTGTATCAGGATCCAAAAGAGTACCTTCCGATGGGCTCTGGGACAATAATGGGGCCGAGGTTGAATCTGATGGAAATGTCCGAACAATCGACTTTAGGCTTCCAAATGTCAGGGTTGATGAACATTTCTTGTCAACATATGGCGTTCCCCTGATCGCCGGAAGAAATTTTGATGAAACGGATGGAGATTATTCCGGGTATCTCATCAACGAACAGGCGGCCAGGCAAATAGGTTGGGAATCGGCAGAAGAAGCCATTGGCCAGGTAATTTCCTATGGCGGTCAGCGGGCAAATGTGATTGGCGTGATTAGTGACTTTCACTATGAGTCGTTGCATGTACCTATTAGCCCAATCATCCTATATAAAGATCCTTCAAGCTTTAACAGGGTATCCATTCGGGTTTCCCCTTTTGAAAGGCAACAAACCATTGAACTAATTGAAAAAACCTGGCAACAATACAATATCCCAAATTATTCTTTTTACTATGAGTTTGTTGAAGATAATTACAATAGACTTTACCGAAGCGAGCAGAATATCAAGATCATCCTGACCTATTTCATGGTAATCGCCATTTCTATCGCCGTTCTGGGACTCATCGCATTATCACTCTTCATGATCCAAAGAAGGGTAAAGGAAATAGGGGTAAGAAAAGTGAATGGTGCCAACACCTCGGAATTGATGGTAATGCTCAACAAAGATTTTGTCAAGTGGGTGATCATCGCTTTTGCCTTCGCTACACCACTGGCCTGGTATGCCATGAGTAGCTGGCTGGAAAACTTTGCTTACAAAACACAGCTGAGCTGGTGGATCTTTGGGTTAGCTGGAGTGCTGGCTTTGGGAGTAGCCTTGCTCACGGTGAGCTTACAAAGCTGGAGAGCAGCCTCAAGGAATCCTGTAGAGGCTTTGAGATATGAGTAGTAAAAGGAGCAATCTATTCCTTCCTGCTTTTCCTTACCCACCTTAACAATAACCAAACTAAATTACCTCTATGATCAGACTATCCGAAATTGATAAATACTACTCCTCTAAGTTTCAGCGAACATTCGTGCTCAAAGGCATTAACCTAAACATCAACGAAGGTGAATTCGTCAGCATCATGGGGCCGAGTGGAGCTGGTAAATCAACTCTATTGAATATCCTTGGCCTCCTGGATCATCCTTCTGAGGGTCAGTATCACTTGCTGGACCAACCCGTCCACCAGCTCAAGGAAAAGACCAAGACTGAGTATCACAGAAACTATATCGGATTCATTTTCCAGGCCTACCACCTGATCGAAGACCTGACGTTATATGAAAACATCGAAACACCTCTCCTCTATAAAGGTGTAAGCGGAAAAGAGCGGAAATCCATCGTTGCAGATTTACTGGACCGATTCAACATCGTTGCCAAAAAAGACCTTTTTCCCGAACAGATTTCCGGGGGACAGCAACAATTGGTTGGTATTGCCAGGGCGATAGCCGGTAAGCCGAAATTACTCCTGGCCGATGAACCTACCGGAAACCTGCATTCGGACCAGGGTGAGATGATCATGAAGCTGTTGCAAAAACTGAATAAAGAAGAAGACATGACCATTATCCAGGTGACGCACTCAGAAAAGAATGCAACATATGGTAGCAGAGTCATCAAACTCGTAGATGGGATGATCCAGTCCGATGAAAAAGCCTGATCTGCCTATTTGGCAATAATCTGTGTCATGAACTGTTCGGAAGTTACAACACCAATGTTAGAAAAATGAAAATCATTGACGTCCTCAGTGATAATATATTTACATCCCGAATGGAGAGCCGAATAATATTCCAACCCATCCTCGAAATCCAGAACCTGTTTATCTTTTGCTGCTTGCATAGCCACTTTTTTGTTGGATTCAACAATATCAATTTTGGAGATTAGAATTGATATTTTTTCTTTGGCTTTCTTAGCTCCACTCTTCTTTTCTGCAAAGTAAAAAGCAATAGCAAGGCAAATGGTTGACGTGCACAATTGGTAACTCGAACTGTCAGCTAAACTCAATACCCTGGCTGAATGTGAGAATACTGGGTACTCTTTGTTGAGAACCGAAATCAATACGTTCGCATCTAAAAAGATCTTCACTTTTTATTGTTAAAAAATGCCTGTTTCAGATCTTTTCTGGATTGTGATTTGGTTCGATACTCAGCAGCCCCCTCAGAAACCTGAGAAACCCAATCAGCAATGGGCCACTCCTCCAGACTTTGGTATTGATTGCTCGTAATTTGTCTGTATAAGTACTCTGTCAGACGGGACAAGCTGATATTTTGAGCATCAGCATACTGTTTCGCCTTTTCTATGACTTCTTTTTCAAATGAAAGTGTGATTTTGGCATCCATTGCTCTTCAATTTATACGACAAAGATAAATTATTTATACGTATAAAATCTCAACGACGATCACTTCGTCATTCAAGAAGCAAGATCTTTAATTGGAAAGCTACTGACTCCTTTATTCTGTCTACTTTATTCTCTGATCACTTTCTCTTAAACAGATTCTTCACTGCTTCTTTGGCTTTGTCCTCTACTTCCTGCTTGGTTTCTTCCACCTTTTCTTTTGCTTCATCTTTGACTTCCGCCACTTTCTCATCTACTACAGCTTTTGCGGAGTCTTTGGCAGCCTCTACCTTTTGAGTAACCACCTCTTTTTGTTTGGCTATCTCTTCAGTGGCTTGTGTCTTCAGGGCAGTTTTCAAACCAGCATCACCGTCACTTCCGGCAGGTTTGGCACTCAATAATTTTACTTTTGGATCATTGTAATCACCTGTGATCCCAAGTGTCAGGTCGATACTATTTGAAACCAGGTTATTCATCCCTGTAAATGAAGAGATCGCACTGTTCAGGGATTCCCCTACCTGGCCAGATGGTACATTCATCATCATGGCATACTGAAGGCTTCCATCCAGACCAGTGCTACCGGAAACAGTAGCGGACTTACCACCAAGCTTAATGTTGAATGGCTCAACATGTAGTCGTCCGCCTTTGATTTCAGTTGACATGATGATGTCTTTGATCGTTACTTCTCCATCATCCTGGTTAAGTTTTGTTACACTGGAAACTGCACTAAGGATCTTCACCTCCTTCAAAGATGCCTGAGCAATATTTACGAGTCCG
>JAHCMM010000197.1 GCA_019192515.1 Cyclobacteriaceae bacterium SS2 | reverse complement strand
TAGGGGAGATCGGGCTCACTATGTAAGAAACATCAATCACCAGGATCCTGATGTAGTTTTCTTTGCAGGAGATCAATCCTATGATCACACAGAGCATACAGCAGCGTGGCTCAAGTTTGGCTTACAGTTCAGAGAGGTATTCCGCAACAGGCCTGCCATTACCATCCCTGACGATCATGACATCGGACAGGGTAACCTCTGGGGAGAAAGTGGAAAAATAGCAGAATCTTCGGCGGGTAATGATGGTGGTTATTTCTATCATCACGAATATGTAAAACTGGTAGAAAGGTGCCAGACATCTCACCTGCCTGATCCTTACGATCCTACACCCATACAGCAGGGCATTGGTGTTTATTACACCAACCTAATTATTGGGGGTGTTGATTTTGCCATAATTGAAGACAGAAAGTTTAAGTCAGGACCTAAAGGAAAGATTCCTCAAATTGGGCCACGGCCGGACCATATCAGGGACCCTACCTATGATCCTAAAAGTGTAGATGTACCTGGTTTAGTATTGTTAGGGGATCGGCAATTGACCTTCCTGGACGACTGGGCCAGCCAGAATGATGGTGTGGTGATGAAAGCAGTCCTTTCTCAGACTGGCTTTTGCGGAGGTGCACACATCCATGGCAACAAAGAGAATCGACTACATGCAGATATGGACTCCAATGGATGGCCACAGACTGGTCGAAACAAGGCTTTGAAAGCCATCCAGAAGGCCAATGCGGTGCATATTGCCGGAGATCAGCATCTGGCCACTGTGATTAAGCATGGAATTGACGAATTTGATGATGGTCCATGGGCTTTTGTAGTACCGGCAATTGTAAATAATTACTACAGCCGATGGTGGTGGCCCGAAGATGAGAAACCTGGTAAAAACGCCAACGATGTCCTGCCCTGGACCGGTCAATACCTGGATGGCTTCAACAACAAGATCACGATGCATGCTTATGTCAACCCGGAAAGTCCATCAAAAGGTGGTGGATATGGCTTGACCAAATTCAATAAGGCCACTAAACAAGTCACTTTTGAATGCTGGCCAAGAGAAGTGGATGTAACGAAAAGTGATGCAGCTCAGTTTACAGGATGGCCGTTTACGGTAGATATGTCTCGTTAGGCGGCTGGAAACTCAATACAGGAATTGGGCATCAACTACCCGGGAGATCTTTTTATCCAATGTCCAAAGTTTTAGATTATTCGAAATTACTGGCTCTATTATTACTGCATCAATTAAGCCTATGCCAAGATTTAGATAGTTATTTGAGTTAGCAAACTCAGCAGCTTTAAGAAGAGAAAAATTCAGTTTTGGCAATATACGCCAATAGGAAAGAACTATTTCTTTTTCATCATTTGTCCTAACACCATAAATCAACTCAGAAAAGATGGGCTCCAGTGTAGCTATTTGTCGGTGTTTAAGTAGATCTTTGATTTGTGGGGTAATATGATCACTTTGCTTAAAGAACTCAATCCAGATATTTGTATCAGGAACGATCATATCTGTTATTTAGGTCTCGAACCTTCTCTGCATCAAAATTGTCTTTAAATTTCAATGGACTATCGGATAGTTGTTTATTGAGTCGTTCAATCCTTTTTTGATAGAGCCAATCTGATAAAGCCTTTATCAGGCTGTCAGTGATGTTTTTACCACCAGTGAAATCCTTAACATCTTTGATTAAATCATCAGGAATTATTGCAGTTACTTTCATCGTATTCCTTTACTCCCTTGTGATAGTATTTTAATATACGATATAAATATACGATAGTTTTATCGGTTTAGTAAAAGCATGTCATATGTAAACTAATTGATATCATATTGAGTAGGGCAGTGCAATTGACAAAAGTAAACACTACTTTTGCGTCCTTTTTCGGACAAACATGAGCATCAGAAACATTGCTATCATAGCACACGTAGACCACGGCAAGACAACCCTTGTCGATAGGATTCTGCACCAGGTAAAACTTTTCAGGGAAAATGAGGAGGTCGGTGAGCTGATTCTTGACTCCAATGATTTGGAGCGGGAGCGCGGTATCACCATCCTTTCCAAAAACGTTTCCGTACGATACAAAGACACGAAGATCAACATCATCGATACTCCTGGTCACTCCGATTTTGGAGGTGAAGTGGAAAGGGTGTTGAACATGGCTGATGGGGTGATCCTATTGGTAGATGCCTTTGAGGGTCCGATGCCACAGACCCGATTCGTGTTACAAAAGGCTCTTGAAATGGGGCTGAAACCGATCGTGGTTGTCAACAAAGTAGATAAACCGAACTGTGATCCTGAAGAAGCCAATGAGAAAGTATTTGAATTGATGTTTTCTTTGGACGCTACAGAGGAGCAACTGGATTACCCTGTAGTGTATGGTTCATCCAAAAATGGCTGGATGGGACCGGACTGGAAGACTCCTACGTCGGATATTTCATACCTTCTGGATACCATCATTGAATATTTTGAGCCACCAAAAGAAAATCCTGGTACACTTCAATTGCAGATTAGCTCTTTGGATTACTCCTCTTACACCGGAAGAATTGCTGTTGGTAGGGTACACCGTGGTACCATCAAAGCTGGTGATCAGGTCATGATCATGCAGCGTGACGGGCAGACGCATAGGTCAAATGTAAAGGAGCTTTACCTGTTCGAAGGTTTAGGAAAAGTGAAGACGAAAGATCCTATCAAATCAGGCGAGATTGTAGCCGTAATGGGACTGGAGCAGTTTGACATCGGGGATACCATCGCTGATGCAGAGAATCCGGAAGCCATGCCTCCCATTTCTGTGGATGAGCCATCGATGAGCATGTTGTTTACGATCAACAACTCTCCGTTTTTTGGTAAAGAAGGAAAATTTGTAACCAGCCGACACTTGAGGGAAAGGCTGGATAAGGAAATAGAGCGCAACCTGGCTCTCAGGGTTCAGGAGACTGACTCACCAGATCGATTGATGGTTTATGGTCGTGGGATCCTGCATTTGGCTATCCTGGTTGAAACCATGCGACGTGAAGGATATGAGCTTCAGCTCGGCCAACCTCAGGTGGTGATAAAAGAAATAGATGGTTTCAAACATGAGCCTGTCGAGCTCTTGTTTGTCAATGTAGCTGATGAATTCTCAGGAAAAGTGATTGAGATTGTAACCCAAAGAAAAGGGGATATCATCAACATTGAGAAGAAGGACGATCGTGTAAACCTTGAGTTTAAAATCAGTGCACGTGGTCTGATTGGATTGACAAACCCGATCCTTACTGCAACTGAAGGAGAAGCTGTAGTATCACATAGATTCAGTGGGTATGAGCCATGGAAAGGTGATATCCAGGGAAAAAGAAAAGGTGCTTTGATTTCAGGAGAAACCGGTACAGCCATCGCTTATTCCATCGATAAATTACAAGATCGTGGTAAATTCTTCATAGATCCCAATGATGAGATCTATGAGGGGCAGGTAATCGGAGAAAGTACTCGTGTCGATGACCTGGTTGTAAACGTAACCAAGACGAAAAAACTTACCAATATCAGGGCTGCCGGGTCAGATGATAAAGTGACCATTGCACCTGCAGTGAAGTTTTCGCTGGAGGAAGCCATGGAGTATGTGGGTAAAGATGAGTACGTTGAAGTGACCCCTAAAACCATCCGTTTGAGAAAGATCTTTCTGCTGGAACACGAGCGTAAAAGACAGAAAAAGGACTAGACCGTAAGCGTATTGTAGACTAAAGGTGTTATCTTCTAAAAACATTGTTTATGAAGAGGATACTTTTTATCGCTACATTATCATTCTTTCTAAATGAACTTCAGGCACAGGACTGTGCCTGTTGCACCATCCAGCATCAACAATTTGACTTTTGGCTTGGAGACTGGAATGTCTACGATACCCTGGGCAATCTTGTAGGGGAAAACGCCATTGAAAAACTTGTAGCTGAGTGCGTTTTGAGTGAATTCTGGCGTGGTGCATCTGGGGGTGTCGGTCGCAGTTACAACTATTTTAATCTTGCAGATAGTACCTGGAATCAGGTGTGGATTGATGCCTCAGGATCAAATCTGGAGCTCAAAGGAAAGTTGGTTGAAGGCAAAATGATCCTGCAAAGTGAGTTGTTGCCAGGACAAAAAGTCGACTGGTATCGCAACTCCATTACCTGGACTCCCAATGAAGATGGTTGTGTCACCCAGCTTTGGGAGATCCTCGACAAGGAGGGAAAAGTGATCAGTCAGGTTTTTAAGGGGATATACAAAAAGAAATAATTCTCTTAAATCCCTCTTAAAAGCGTATTAGTCTCATTTTTTGCCAAAATCTTTGAAATTTCAATTTTTAGGAACAATTATTCATCCTGTTGCTTAGTATATAAATAGGGTTCTTGTTGTAAGTCGCCTTCAAAAAATCCTATTTGTATGTGTAACCTAAGAAAAATTTTATAGTCATGGCTAATTGTTTCGCGCTGATTGGCTGGAGTCTTCCGGTCATTGAAAGCATGCAAAAAATAAACAAACCCTTCGTAGTGGTCTCATTCCCTGATTTTGAGCCCTATGCGCAAGAAAACAACATTCCATTCGTATCCTATCATCTGGATGAATGGAGTGATAGTTCCAATTCATTAGACTTATTAGAAAAGCTGAAACCCTTTAATGTAGATGTAGCAGTGCCCCTGTTTGAAGAAACTGTGGAATGGGCAGGAGCGCTCAACTCTATTTTCAGAGATGATCCCCGGGTACTCAACAGGGCATTTCTCTTCCGAAACAAGGCCATGATGAAGCGGAAAGCATTGATTGGAGGACTGCGGGTTGGCCTTTTTGAAGAAGTACACAACCGTGACCAGGTCCGAAGTTTCATGAAGCGCCTGAATGAAGCCAACCTCCAGCTGGAAGGAGAGGAAGATAGCTGGGTACATATGAAACCTTTTGCGTCTGCAGGTACTGTGGGTCACCGACTTCTGAGGAGCATGAGTGATATTGATGCCAAGGTGGAGGACTCAGATTTCCCTTGCCTGGTGGAGAGTCACCTGCCCGGACGGGAGTTTTCCTGTGAGGCATTTATCAATAAGGGAAAAATCAGGTTCTTGAATATTACCGAATATGTACATCTGGGCTACTCCAATTTCATTCCGGAAGGGCATTACCTAAACTCCAAGCGTGATTTGATTCACAAGCATGTTCAGAAAATGGTAGATATTTTCGGAATAGAGTACGGGATGGTTCATCCGGAGTGGTTCCTCACGGAAAATGATGAATTGAATTTTGGGGAGACAGCCTGCAGGATTCCAGGAGGTCATATCCTGGAGCTTTGTTCCAAATCATATGAGTTTGATGCACTAGCAGCTTTTGTTTTATGCCATGACCCGAATATCACAGATGAGGAATTGGATGAGATTTTTCCTCCAAAGGACTTTCAACCGAAAAGCTACAATGGCAATGTGATGATCTATCCGCAAAAGCGGCAGTTTTCAAATCTCGAGATTCCGGAAGAACTCAACGAAGAACCATATTTTGTTGATCACACCCTTGTGCCCCCACTTTCTACTCAGAAAATCAGCGATGATCGGGAGGGTTTTGGAAACCATTTCGGAACCATTAACTTCCGCGGAGAAGATCCCGATAGAATGAGAGAACTTTTGTTGCATTATGAAACAGTAGACTTTTATGTCTAGTGACGTAATATGCCTGATACAACAGCACTAAACCCTTCCAAGGAAAGAGCTTTTGATAATTTTGAGAGGAGCTACAGAGAATTTCTGGAAGCTTCTGATCTCACCCGGCCGGAAAAGGCAGCCAGGTTGGCAAGCCAGATTGATCTGCTGAGCCTGACAAGGGAGGGATTATCCTTTCTATTCAGAAAAAGTAAGGAGCTTGATCAGTCTGACTTTTTTAAAGATTCGGCCTGGAATGACCCCAGGAAGCTTGTTCCGGGTTTGGTCCGGGGTACCATGAAAGCCGGACATCCATCGAGTAGCTTTGAAATCCTGAGCGAGCTTAGAATGCTTGCTTACACCAGGTCCGGGACATCAGAAATCACCAAAGAGGAGGCACACAGTTATCTGGAGGAGGTTGTGGTGCATAATCTTGATCTAGCACTCAAAGTGACCTCTGAAGAGACCCGGGAGTCTTTCTCTGAACGCGAACTCAAAAAAGCTTTTAATCTCTTTGGGTTTCTGGTTTCGGAAATGGACCTGAAAGGGATTACGGAGAAGCTATCGGAGGAAATTCAAATGATATGCAAACAAAGACCGGTAGTTACGGAAAAGGTCCGGTCATTACTCCATCTGGTAGGGCATAAATTTGACTTGAAAGGAAATTCCTCTCATGAAAAGCGATTATTGCTATATGTCAATGCAGTATATGGTCCTTCACCTGAAACACTGAAGCGACCTTCAAATGAAGACTACGCCAGGTTTTTGAATAAGTGTAAGGAACAGGTACTTGAAAAAGAAGCACATGCTATGGGCAAATCCATGGGATCTACAGGACTTGTCTCACAATATCATGCTATTCTGTTGACCTACCTGCTAAGTCACCCAAAGTATGAGCACCTGGTACCCCCTTGTCTTAACCTTAACGACAGGGGAATTGCCGAATGGAATAAGCACAACGATTTTTTAAGACCCTTGATGTTGGAAACTGTAGGGATCTACAATGCCCAGTGCATTTATGGCTTAGCGCGGATGTTGGGAAGGAATTTACTTTCAAGGAGGCCGGTAAGGGTTGGCCTTGAAAACCTAAGGAGGATCCAGATCAATCCGCAGGTGGAAAACAGGATCCTAAAATCAAACCATGACAATAGAGGAAATGTGACGGCTATACAATATCTGATGGGAGCACTCATCAGGGTCTTGGGTCAGCCTTTGGGCGTTGGACAAGGCAATAACCCCACATGTCAGTCTGCACGTGGGATTAGCATGTGGAGTCAACATGCACCGGCTAAACTGATCGATATGGTCATAACAGTCGCCACGAAAAATAATCTTGTGATGAGGTTTGAAAATCATGATCTTGTCTCAAACCAGCTGGGAAAAGGGCTGGTAGAAAAGCTCGATTATGATCTGGATGGGGTTTCCATAGTTTTGGTACCGCACCTGGATAAGATTTATAATGAAATGATGCGGAGGGCCAGCGGTCGTGGTGAAGATCCTCATAAATGGGTAAATCCTGCTATGTATGGTCATTGGATCCAGCTGGGTTTTGCCTCGGCATATGATTATCTGACCAACTCCATTGTGGACTTCAAGGGATTTCTGCGAATTTTCTATAAGTCATTTCATCCAGAGTTCAACAATGGACGTCAGCTGTCATACCCAAGTCCGGTCGGAATTATTATCACCTCATCTTCTGGTGAGATGGTTGGATTTCACGCAATATCTCTGCTGAGAGTAGATAAATCTCCTGGTGGTGAATTGCGGGCCTATTTCTTAAACCCAAACAACGAAGGCAGACAGGATTGGGGACAGGAGATCAAACCAACAGTGCATGGTAATGGTGAGAAACATGGTGAGTCCTCATTGCGATTCGAACACTTTGCTTCCAGGGTATATGCCTTTCATTACAATACACTGGATGTTGATCCAGGGCTATTTGTCGATGATAAAGTGGTTGGAATAGTGGAAAACCTGGCGAGACAAAGCTGGGGGAAATCTTATACATGGAATCAACAAACAAAACTATGGTAAGGCACTCGAGCAGGATTGAGCTGAGTCAGTCCAGTCTGAAGAATAACTTCAATTTTATCAGAAAGAAAGTAGGCCCTGGGGTGAGGCTGTCATCTGTTGTGAAAGCCAACGCATATGGTCATGGAATTCATGAATTTGTGCCCATGGTGGAAAAGTGTGGAGTGGAGCATTTTAGTGTTGCTTCTGCATTTGAGGCAGAAGAAGTCCTCAAAGTATGTAGTGAAGGTTCCAGTATTATGATCATGGGTATTCTTTATGATCAGGATATCTTATGGGCTATTGAAAATGGGATTGAGTTCTTTGTTTTTAACTATGATCGCTTGCCTTTGGCATTAGAAAAGGCCAAGGAGGCAGGCAAGAAAGCAAAAGTTCACATAGAAGTAGAGACCGGAGCAAACCGTACAGGCATGAATGCAAAGGAAGTGCCCCGGGCGTTGTCTTTCCTGAAAAAGAATGAAAAATACCTCCAATTTGAAGGTTTGTGCACTCATTTTGGTGGTGCAGAAAGCCTGTCAAACAAGTTTAAAATTGATTCACAGCACCGCAAATTTAAAGAGTTTGTGAAGCTGTGTAAGAGCAGGGGAATGAAACCTAATCACTTCCATATAGCCTGTTCGGCTGCTGCACTGGCTTACCCGGAAACTACCTATGACATGGTAAGGATTGGTGTCGCTCAATATGGCTTTTGGCCAAGCCCTGATATTTTTTATATGCATCTTCAGGAGACTGGCAGCTCACCTAATTCCACGAATCTCAAAAGGATCTTCACCTGGAAAACGGATATCATGGACATCAGACAAGTAGATGAGGGTGAGTTTATCGGTTACGGTACCGCTTTCCAGGCCATCNGGGATATGAGAGTAGCCGTCCTGCCGCTTGGATATTCCAACGGTTATCCTAGAGCTCAATCAAACAGAGGTCATGTGCTGATACATGGCAAAAAAGCACCTATTACCGGGTTGATCAACATGAATTTGTTTATGGTGGATGTATCTCATATCAAAGACGTCAAAGTAGGGGATGAGGCCGTGCTTGTAGGGCGACAAAAAAACAACACAATCAATGTGAGTTCATTTACAGATGTGACCCGACTCCTTAATAATGAGATGCTTAGTAGGCTTCCTGCGGCGATTCCAAGAAGAGCAATACGTTAAAATTCTCCAATTTCTTCTCAAATTGTTGCTATCTAAACCGTTGTTTATCTGGCTACTACGGTTTTTTTCGTAGACCATTTTACAATGTTTATCTTATTGATGTTAAGGTACTTAGAGTTATATTTGTTTTAACTGATAGTCCTATTTCTTCTTAAAATTTTATAATGTCTGAGAGAATTGAGAAGTTTGGCATGACTATCGCGGTTAAGTTGGAATTAATTTATTGTTTATGAGAGCCGCTTATTTCACCCCAAAGGTCTTAGCAATATCCGGCCTTTTACTCTTTTCTATTAAGGTACACGCTCAACAGTACTCCGCAGGGATTAATACAGAAAATCCCAATACAAATGCTGTGCTTCATCTTGTCGCTCCTAATGGAGATCAGGGCTTGCTGATTCCTTCCCTTACTACACCCCAGCGCACAGGGATGACGCTCGGTGCAGCGGATAATGGTATGCTGGTTTTTGATAATGTCGATGGCCTGTTTTACTACTGGTTGGATCCATCATGGATCCCACTTTTATCAACTGATAACGACAATCAAACCTTAACGATTGCCGGAACGAACTTGACAATTTCTAATGGAAACACGGTAGATATTGGGGTAGCGGAGTCTGACCCAAGTGTTCCTGCTAATATTAAAGACGGTGTAGNCTGGACAGAAATTAGTGGCATTCCTGCCGGTTTTGCAGACAACACGGATGATGGGATCGCGGCGGTACTGACAGATGCGACCATCAACGGAGATGGTATTGGTATTCCTTTAAGCGTGAATACCGGAACTGCTGCAAATCAATTGGTGCAACTGAATGCTTCCGGACAGCTTCCAGCTGTGGATGGCAGCAACCTAACCGGAGTGACCTCAGCCGTCATCACAGATGGTACCACAATAACTGGAGACGGTAGTGCCACTCAGCTAGCTGTTGGAAACGTTCCCGCAGGCCAGGTAACCGGTCTGGCTACCATTGCTACCACTGGAAGCTTTGCCGATCTGACCCTTGTGCCTGTAGGTTTGGCAGATGGGGATGATGTGGGTTTAACCACCGTGACCAGCACCGATATTGTGGATAATGAGATCGCCAACATCGATATCAATGCTGCTGCCAATATTGCAGCTACCAAGCTGGAAAGCACGGTGATGGTAGAGAGCGAAAACGTAAGTCTACTAAATAATGATGCCGGATATATGGTTGCAAGTACTTATGATCCAAACACCATCGCCGGTGATGTATTTGATTTTGATACCCATCCTACAGTGACCGCACCAGCCACTGGTAATGTGCTCACATGGACTGGCACCACATGGGATGCCCAACCCTCAACAGGTCTGACGCTCCCCTATACACAATCCGTAGCCAATGTTGCTGACCTTTTCTATCTCACCAATACGGGAACTGGCGGTTCAGGAGCTTTTGAAATCAACAATGCAGTAAATGCATCAAACGCCTTGAATGCAACAACCAATGGAACAGGATCTGCTCTGAGGGTATCTCATAGTGGGATAGGTGTTGGTACCGGAGTAGACGTATCGATGAACCAGGCAACCAGTACAGGACCCGGAATGAGGATCAATCATGCAGGCCTTGGGGCCGGAATAGAAATTACGACCACAACAGGTCCGCCGATGTTTATCACAGGTGGTAGTGCTGGTGAAGTTTTGACCTCAGACGCTTTGGGGAATATTACCTTGCAGCCGGGAGGAATAGCCTTCCCATTTTCTCATACCGAGGATACGGACCCGGTGGATTTATTTTATCTTGATCAACAGGGTATCAATGCTTCAGCAGCCAGGTTTACTAATTCCACAGGCACTTTTACAGGCAGTGTCGTAAGTATAGAAGGAAATGGTATTTTAGGATCCCAGGGATTGGCTGTTACACAAATAGGTGCTGGAGATGCAGGAAATTTCCTGATATCCGGTACGGGTGCAGGTACAGCTGTATATGGGTCCACTACAGGAACAGGTCAGGCTGGTTTATTTGAAATCAGCAATGCTGCAAGTACTTCTCCAGTGATAGAGGTAATCAATGCGGGTATTGGACCGGATATTCGATTGCCTACAGGAGCTAATGCAGGTTATGTACTCACCTCTGATGCTGCGGGAAATGCTACGTGGCAGCCATCCGGAGGAGCTTTTACTTTAGATGGGAATAATAACCTTACAGCTATCACAGGTGCTACACCTCCCGGAGCTGAGAATTTCCTGGTAGGAGTAAACAGTGGTAATAGCTTAATAGCAGGTGGTGACCACAATACTTTAATAGGAAATGGAGCAGGTCAATCCATTACTTCAGGATCGACCAATATAGTCATTGGTCTGAATGCCGGAGGTGCCGGGTTGACTACTGGCGATGGTAATGTAGTGATAGGAGAGAGTGCTACTGTAAATGCCGGATTTCCCAACGTTGTAGTCGGGCAGGGAGCTTCTTCAAGTGGTACTAATGCTGTAGCATTGGGAATAGGAGCTTCTGTCGGGGGTGCAGTTACGGGTTCCATGGCGTTGGGCACAGGCTCAGATGCCAGCGGGGATAATGCTATTGCCATAGGATATGGTACCGTAGCTCCTCAGGATAATTCCGCCATCATTGGAGATGTTACGATCCCTGATTTTTTTGTGGGAATCGGGACCGCAACTCCCATTGGAAAATTAAGCGTTGATAATGGGAACGCTACCGGACCTGGTATTGCAATTAATATGGTAGCCGCCTCAGCAAATCCTGACCAGGCTTTGCTGATAGCCCAAAATGCTGACGGAATAGGAGCAGATATAAGGATTACGAATTCTGGTTCTTCTGCAAATGCGATGGCTGTGAACACACAAGGGACAGGATTAGCGGGGGT
>JAHCMM010000196.1 GCA_019192515.1 Cyclobacteriaceae bacterium SS2 | reverse complement strand
TGATGGATTCCGTGATGGATCCAAAGTACCTTGAAGAAATTCTTTGGTGGCTGGAAAGCATGCACCATGTAATGCACCCACAGATAGGAGGCATAACCCACTACGAATCCGGGTAAAAAGGCAAAGGCCAGGTTACCCATCATCAATTTGAACAGGAAGAAAAATCCGGTACTCAGGAGAATACTCAAGAGCGGAGGCATGGCCAGTCTATCTTTGTCTTTTGGATAGTCATGATGTACACCATGAACAGTATAGGCAAATTTTTCTTGCTTCTCTGTTTTTGGAGTCAGATGAAAAACAAACCTGTGCATGATATATTCTATCAATGTAAAAGACAATAAACCACCAACAAATAAAATTGGAGTATTGATGGCATTGATATAGCCCTTGTCCAAACCATAAACGATTAAAGCTGTAGCAATCGTGCCAAACAAGATCAAAGGAATTGAAATATGAGTCCTGGTTAGTTTTTCTAACACAGGATTTTGGAACAGTTGCCTGGTTCCTTTGGCGTGAGGTTTATTCTTTAGCTCCATGGTCCTAAATTTTGCTGCAAATTTACTAGATATTTAATGAATACACCAGATCTTTAAATGCATTCTTAAGTCAACGAGACTTTGGTCTTTTTATTTGCAATAAGAATCTTCTCGTAGTAGTTCTCATAAAGAGGTAAAATCTTATGCACATCAAACTCCCGGGCCCTGTTTAAGGCACCATCCTTAAACTTTTGTAAGTTCTTATTATCCAAAATGTGTATGGCTTTTTTAGTCATGGCATCCACATCCCCCACATCACATATGAAGCCCGAGACACTATCTTTATTCAGCTCTGGCAATCCACCGGCATTGGTGGAGATCACTGGCACTTCACAGGCCATCGCCTCAAGTGCGGCCAACCCAAAACTTTCTTTCTCTGATGTCATCAAAAACAGGTCGCATACCGAAAGTACTTCCTCCACTGCTTCAAGCTTACCCAAAAATCTCACAGAATCCATCGCACATTTATCCCTGACTAGTTCTTCCACATGAAATCGCTCGGGACCGTCACCCACGAGCAGCAACTTAGCCGGAACTACCTTCCTGACATTGTTGAAAACTTCAATGACGTCATCAACCCGCTTTACCTTTCGGAAGTTGGAAGTATGTACGAGTAACTTTTCATCATCAGGGCAAATCGCCTTTCTAAAATGATCTTTTTTCTGTTTCTTGAATCGCTCAAGGTCAATGAAATTGGGGATCACTTCAATCTCATTGGTGATATCGAAATGCTCCAGGGTATCATCTTTCAAGTCCTGTGACACTGCCGTCACCCCATCTGACTGATTGATAGAAAAAGTAACAACAGGCTCGTAGGTCGCATCTTTTCCTACCAGGGTAATATCTGTGCCGTGAAGCGTGGTGATAAATGGAATTGAAATGCCTTTGGATTTCAGTATCTGCCTGGCCATATAAGCAGCACTGGCATGAGGAATCGCGTAATGAACGTGAAGCAGATCCAGTCCTTCATGTTCTACCACATCCACCATTTTACTTGCAAGGGCCAATTCGTATGGAGGATAGTCAAAAAGCGGATATGACTTTACCGAAACTTCGTGATAAAAAAGTTTCTCATTAAAAAAATCCAGTCTGGTAGGTTGAGAATAGGTGATAAAATGTATCTCGTGATTGTCTTTGGCTAATCCCTTTCCAAGCTCTGTGGCCACAACTCCACTCCCTCCGTAGGTGGGATAACATACGATACCAATTTTCATATTTAATTTTTAAGATAGATCAGATTTAGGTGTAACCCCAAAATCTTCAAAATAGTTTAATCACCGATTTTTTGCTTGTATCGCCTCATATACGATATCCTGAATTTTAGTACGGATATCCAACTCATTTAGTTTGCGATTATTTGCATTCGGGTGAATCCTATTGGAAAGAAAAACAAAAACAAGCTCATACTGCGGGTCTACCCATACCATAGTACCGGTGAATCCTGTATGCCCAAAACTCTCATCAGAAGCATGGAGTGACACATTTCTCACAATTTCAGACTTTTTGTCCCAGCCTAATCCCCTTCTATTATCAGGAAAATATCTTTGATTAAACACATCCAATGTCTCCTGGCTGATAAATCTTTCACCACCATAGCTACCTCCCTGCAAGATCATCTGAAAAAGCACCAACATATCACGAGCATTGGAAAAAAGGCCCGCATGTCCTGCCACTCCATCGAGGATAGCTGCATTTCGGTCGTGCACGTCACCCCATATCTGCTCACTTCGATAATAGCTATCATATTCAGTTGGAGCAATCTCAAACAAATTGATATCAGATTTCTTTGGATTGAAGCTGGTTCTGTAAAGCCCTAAAGGTTTATAAAAATGATTGTTTAGATAGCTATCCATGGATTCGCCAGCTATCTCTTCCAATACTTCCTGCAGTATCATGAAACCAATATCACTGTATGAATAGTACGGAACACTGTCATACTTCAATAGGGAGCTTGTCAGAATCCATTGACTCAACGAATCTCGCAGTAAACTGGAAGGCTCGATTCCATAGCTTCTCTGATCCATTAATTCATCTTTTGGCGAAGCATAATAAAATGGATCCAGGAAGTCCCCGGATAGCACACGCTTCCAAAATGGTACATAGGGCAGCAATCCTGCCTGGTGCGACATCAGGGATTTGATGGTGATATCCTTTTTGTTCGATGCTGCATACCTGGGTAAATAATGACTAATAGACTCATGGATATCCAACTGCTGATCTTCATACAGCTTCATGGCCATCATGAGTGTACTGGCAACTTTTGTGACGGAGGCCAGGTCAAAAATGGTGGACGGATACACAGGGATCAATTGATCATAAGTCAGGTGACCAAATGTTTCGTTGAAGATGACTGACCCTCCTACTGCCATAGCCAGCTGACACCCGGGAAAGGCATTTTGAAGGATCCCGTCTTTGATAATACTCCGGATAGAATCCAGGTGCTTTTGATTCAACCCCACACTGTGTGAAGGTGCGAATCCTAATTTACCCCAGGCCTGTAAAGATCTGTTTTCAAATCCATTTAAAACATGATAATTATCGGTGATGGCTCCGGATACCGGAATAGCGCCAAAAAGTTGCTGAGGTATAATGTAGCTATACTCATCCTCCTCATGTGGTATGATTAATCCCGCATTGAAAAATTTCGGATCAAATTGATCCATCGTTCCAATATATATGATAGCTCGCTCGCCAAAATAACCAGGTAGCATTGGATTGTAGTCGGAGATGACAGGAGCGGTACTTTGAAAAATTTCTTCGAGATCCGTGATCACATAGGCATACTTTCGGAGCATATTAGCCATGTCACCATATGGATTCTGAGAGATAAAGCATACAGTATCTCTGGCCAGCGGTAAAAATGGCCTGGTCTCAATCAAAGCAACAGAAGATTTCAGCAGCTCCATCCTCAACCTGTTCGACATTCGGGGTTCAGCGGATCGATTGTCCACAAAAGATCCAATAAGTGCGTTTCTAATCAAATGATCTTTCTGGGGAAGCAAAAGCTTATCATCCAGTTTCTCGATCATCGACTCTGCCCTGGCATAGCTGTCAGCACCTACCAGCCAAAAATCATGATGATCAAACAAGGTCTTTGCCTCTTTTTTCTTTGGAACTCCCGAATGGATCATAGTCGGGTCAATAAAGTAGTCCGGGTCAAATTGCTGCAATTTTCGGATTACAGCCTGCTCTCGTAAATTATCTGTAGTCGGTAGGATCAGGTACTGATAGTTCAGCGCCAAACCAAGGGACCTCAAAAACTGAAAATAACCCTTCAGCAAATCCTCCTCAGTAATTGTGGCCAGATAAGACAGGTCCGGAAGCTCCTGGCTCGATGATGGATTGAGGGATACGTCCAGGCGTCTGGCCAAGGTAAGATTTGTGAGCGGTTTAAGTATCTCATCTTCCATCTCGTTTGTTACAAAAAAATGCTTGTGGGAGGGAAAACGATTGATATCACTCAGGGAAGACGCTTCTACCCAGAGCAGTGATTTGACCTTGTCCGGATGGCTTAAATTTACCATCATGGAGTCAATATCCTTCATGGTCCTTACCGAGGCCCTGGCAGGGATATTGAGCAATGAACTGATTAAAAAGATGATCAGTATTTGCATTGCATTATTTGACGTAAATTTGAATTTATAATCAATATTCACTGTTAGAAATCTAGTAAATAAATATTTGTTTATAAAATTCATTAGAAAAATACCATTTATTTTCTTTCTTTCATAACAACATTTAGAGACAAAAAGTAGCATTCTATGCGTTTTCCTTCACTTTTTCGATTGCCTCAAAGCCAGAGATTCTATATCAAGCCAAGATATTATGATCCTGTAAAAGAAGAGATCAAAGAACGTACCGAAAGAATAAAAAGAGAGATGGAAGGTGGTGAAAAAGCTGATTATGTGCCAGGAAGAATCTCTTTCGAACGCAAAACCAGGTCCGTCCCCAATGCATCATTTCTTCAACTGGTCATAGCGGCGCTTCTGGGTTCTTTGCTGGTTGGGTGGTTCTACTATGGAAACGATGTCTTTTATGCGCTTTGGTTAGCTGTACCTGTCTACCTTTACTTCCGCTTTGTTCGTAAATTTTTTAGGCGGAGATAATTTATGGAAGACATCATTCATCTTTTACCGGATAGCATTGCAAATCAGATTGCTGCCGGGGAGGTTGTGCAAAGACCTGCCTCTGTGGTAAAGGAGATGATGGAAAACAGTGTGGATGCGGGTGCTACCCAGATCAAGCTTAAGGTCACCGATGCGGGCAAATCACTGATCCAGGTGGTGGATGACGGCAAAGGGATGAGTCTTTCCGATGCGAGGATGAGCTTTGAGCGACATGCTACCTCAAAAATCCGTAGTGCTGAAGACCTCTTTAAAATCAGAACGATGGGTTTCAGAGGTGAGGCCCTGGCATCTATTGCAGCAATTGCCCATGTGGAGATGAAAACCCGCAGACCTGAGGATGAAATAGGTACTCTACTTGTCATTGAAGGGTCTGAGTTTAAAAAACAGGAACCCCTGGCCATGAACCCTGGTACTTCCATCGCTGTCAAAAATCTTTTTTATAACATCCCAGCCAGAAGAAATTTCCTCAAATCCAATCCCGTGGAGATGAAACACATCACCGATGAGTTTCAGCGCATGGCATTGTCCAACCCGGAGGTGAGCATGCAGCTCGACAACAACGACCTGGAAATGTACCAGCTGGACAAGGGAAAGCTCAGCAAAAGAATTGTTCAGCTCTTTGGTAAGAATTATCAACAACAGCTAATTCCGTGCGAGGAGGAGACCCCTCATGTAAAAGTGAAAGGATACATTGGTAAGCCAGAGTTTGCCAAAAAAACCCGTGGTGAGCAGTTTTTCTTTATCAACAACAGGTTTATCCGCAACAATTACCTCAATCATGCACTCGTGCAGGCATATGCCGGTCTGCTAAAAGAAGATTATCACCCTTTCTACGTCCTGTTTATAGAGATGGATCCCGTGCATGTAGATGTGAATGTTCACCCAACGAAGACCGAGGTGAAATTTGATGACGACAGGATGCTGTATGGCATCATAGGTTCGGCTGTGCGTCAGGCCCTGGGATCTTTCAATGTATCTCCATCACTGGATTTTAGTACTGATGTGAATTTTGAGCATTTTACCACTTCGAGAGCAGAAGCGGTTGAGACCCGTCAGGATAAAAACTACTCACAGTTTAGAAATATCGACAGAGACCGGGCTAAAAACTGGGAATCACTCTACACCCATGCCCGGCAGGAGGACGACATCCTCGATGAAGTCTTAAAAAATGAAGCAGTCGAGCAGCGTCAGACTTTCCAAAGCTCCATGCATGAGATCGGAAGGGAAGAACCACAAAAAGGAGGTACTTTCAGACTTCATGGCAAGTATGTGCTTAGACAGGTAAAAAATGGCTTTACCATGATCGATCAACGGGCAGCCCTTGAGCGGATCCTGTTTGAGCGGTATCAAAAAAGCATCAAAGGAGGATCAGGCGCTTCACAATCCAGCCTGTTTCCACAGCAGGTTTCGCTCAATCCAACCGATCATGCCCTGGTTAAGGAAATACAGCCTGAGATCAGGAAGCTGGGCTTTGACATTGAGACTTCCGGCAAGCAAATGATCGTGATACAGGGGGTGCCATCAGAGCTGGCCGGTTGCAATGAAAAAGAAATGTTTGAGGAGCTCCTTGAGCAGTTCAAACAGAATAAAAATCAATTGGGGATCAGCCAACAGGAAAATATTTGCAGAGCTTTGGCAAAAAATGCTGCCTCCCTTAAATGTAGGAACCTCCCCGATCAGGAAGCTGATCACCTGATCGATCAATTGTTTGCCTGCGAGCAACCAAATTATACCCCAGGGGGTCGTCCTACGTATGTTTTAGTTAGTTTAGACAAAATTAAAAGCTGGTTTAACGAATGATGAGAGTCACACCGATGGTCAAATATATCCTGATCATCAATGTAGTCATATTAATAGTTCAATCCTTTCTCTCCCTGCCATTCTCCGACTGGTTTGGGTTGCGGGTGATCTTTGCAGATGAGTTTAAGCCTTTTCAGTTTGTGACCTACATGTGGGTCCATGGGGGAATGTGGCACTTGTTTGGAAACATGTTTGCTGTGTTCATCTTTGGTCCACTCCTGGAGCAATTCTGGGGATCGAAAAAGTTTCTCACGTTTTACCTGATATGTGGTATCGGAGCTGGTGTATTGTTTGGGGTTGCGGATTTCTTTGAGAAATATGATCTAAAACAGGATACAGAAGCCTACCTGGCTGATCCCAACCCGGAATCATTTCAGATCTTCATTCTGGACCATCGTGTCTCGCAGAGAGCCGTAGAAGAGTTGGCAGATTTTGCTGACCGGTTTTTTGAGAACCCGAACAATTCCGGACTGNTCGCACAAAGTCAATCCTATGTGCAACAGATTTATGATATCTACAGCAATATACCCATGGTAGGAGCTTCNGGAGCGGTCTTCGGAATCCTAATGGCTTTTGGAATGTTATTCCCCAATACGCAGCTTATGTTGCTGTTTCCACCGATCCCCGTAAAAGCAAAATATGTTGTGCTTTTTTATGGTCTGTATGAAGTTTATGCCGAATTTAGTAGAACCCCCGGTGATAACATTGCGCATCTGGCGCACCTTGGGGGCATGCTGATCGCATTTATCATGATTAAATACTGGCAAAAGAAAAGCAATAGGTTTTATTAAAGATGAATAACGGTTTTTTTGACGAGTTTAAGAATGCGTGGGACAAGCCCAACAATGCTTTGGTGCAGATCATCATCATCAATGTGGTGATTTTCGTTGTGTTGTTGGTGCTGAAGGTACTGTTGGTCGTCTCCGAGCAAGGGGCTACCTATGAAGTGATCAGATCCAAGCTGATGCTCCCGGCGAGCATCCCCTATTTGCTCAAACAACCCTGGACGGTAGTCACCTATTTTTTTACTCACGAAGGGTTTTTGCATATCATCTTTAATATGCTTTTCCTCTTCTGGTTTGGGCGTATCATCCAGGAATTTCTCGGGCAAAACAAAGTGATTGCCCTATATGTACTCGGAGGACTGGCTGGAGGCTTGTTTTACATTCTCATCTATAACATCATCCCTTTTTACCAGGGAAGAGTGGAAGGTTCACTGATGCTGGGTGCCAGTGCTGGTGTGTACGCAATTGTAGTTGGAGCGGCTACATTCATGCCCAATTACACCTTTTTTCTTCTCTTTCTAGGGCCCGTTAAGATCAAGTACATTGCCATATTTTATGTACTGCTTTCTTTTTCACAATCGATTGGTTCTAATGCTGGAGGGGAATTGGCTCACCTTGCCGGGGCAGGGGTTGGATTCCTGTATATCACCCAACTCAATCAGGGTAATGACTTTGGGAATTGGATCATCCAGTTTATCAAATGGATCAAGAGCTTCTTTGTGAGTAAACCAAAAATCAAGGTCACCCACAGGAATAAGGCCCAACAAAAAGCACAGTCTGCCAGGACAATGAACGTAGAAGCTGACCAGGATGAAATCGACGCAATTCTTGATAAAATTTCACAATCAGGATATGAAAGCCTCTCAAAAGATGAGAAACAAAAACTTTTTAATGCCAGTAAAAAGTAATCTCCTGTCATCCGGATGAAATTCACGATTCTCTGTCTGTCAATCCTTTTTGCTATTGGAATAAATACGTCAGCTTTTGCCCAGGCTCGTGACCCGATCCCTGATTCTCTGATCGTGGAGCCCACCCAATGGGTATTTACTGTCGGGCTGCTTCAGGGTGGTTCGGCCATCGGAATGGACGCAGAATTGAGATTGTTTGAAGGTGTTGGTATTCAGTTGGGAACAGGTCTGGTGGGTCTTAGTACCGGTTTCAACTTCCATTTTGATACGGATATCAACAGCTCATATGTTTCTCTGATGTACGTACACCAGGGCTTCGGAGGTTTGTTTGTGCAAAGCCTGATAGGTCCTGCTTATGTACATCGGTGGAGAAACGGTCTATCCGGTCAGTTTGGGGTTGGCTTTCTTTCGGGGTATAGCCGAAAATGGGGAGATGTCTTCGACGATCATGTGCCTCCGACAGTACAGCCAATGGTTGCTTTTGGATATCGGTTTACGAAGTAACCAGGTTTTTATTGGCTAGCTGGCCACAGGCTGCATCAATGTCTTTGCCTCTGCTCCTCCTCACATTGACAATAAGCCCTTTATTTTTCAAGTAGCTGGCAAATTGCTCGATCTTATCGGCTTTAGCATTCAAAAAATTTGCTTCTGCTATCGGGTTGTACTCAATGATGTTGATTTTAGAAGGAATCTTTTTGGCAAAGTTCCAAAGTTCTTCAGCATCCTGGATCTTGTCATTGAAGCCATTAAAGACAATATATTCGAAGGTGATGTTGTTTTTCGTCTTCTGATAAAAGTAGAGTAAAGCTTCCGTCAACGCATCCAGCGTATTGGTCTCGTTGATCGGCATAATCTCATTTCGCTTGGCATCATTCGCTGCATGAAGTGACAGTGCCAAATTGAACTTCACCTCATCATCAGCCAGCTTGGTGATCATCTTGGCAATTCCGGCAGTAGATAACGTAATTCTTTTGGGTGACATGTTGAGCCCGTCTTCTGAAGTGATCCGATGAATACCTTCCATCACATTTTTATAGTTGAGCAAAGGCTCGCCCATCCCCATAAAAACAATATTCGTCAATGGGTGATCAAAATTTTCTTTAGCCAGCTTGTCGATAGCCACGACCTGATCATAGATTTCTCCCGGGTCCAGGTTACGCATGCGCTCCATGTAGCCAGTAGCACAGAATTTACAGGACAATGAACAGCCAACCTGTGAGCTCACACATGCTGTCATCCGATCATCAGCAGGGATCAACACCCCTTCGATCACATTGGTATCATGCAGCTCGAAGACCGACTTGATGGTGCCATCATTACTATACTGTGCCATTTTGGTCTTAATCGGCTTGATCGCAAAATCTTCAGACAGCTTGTCTCTAAGATTTTTGGAGAGATTTGACATCTCATCAAAGGAAGAGGCAGACTTCTTCCACAACCATTCATAGACCTGCCTGGCTCTGAACCGCTTCTCATCAATTGAGGCCATATAGGCTTCAATCTGATCTATTGTAAGTTTTCGTATGTCTTTCAATGCCTCGATCCGGCAAAGTTAGAACAATAAATAGTCT
>JAHCMM010000195.1 GCA_019192515.1 Cyclobacteriaceae bacterium SS2 | reverse complement strand
AACTCCCAATCAACCCTATGATGAAGGCTGTGATCATTGCAGGTACAATTCCTTTTCCTGAAAGTAAGATAATCCGCCTACCTGCCAGCTCACTTTTACCTTATACCGACCTCGCACTAATTCGTCCCGGTTGATACTTTGCTGGTTTTGATCATTAAGGACCACCTGGAAAGTCTTATCAAACAATTTTTTGGATGGATGATAAAAATAGATGGTACCCTTTGCATTCCTAAATGATTCCGGAAACCTGAAAATGACATCCTCCTGTCCTGGCTCGATGACGATTTCATCTCTGGACTGTAACAAGTTGGCCTTTTCCTGAATCCTGGTCTGGTATTGCAACTCTTCCTGGTAATAATTTTCTGTGACCAGGTCAAAATCTTCCCTGAAAGCCTGAACGACCATATACAGGATGAATACGCCAAACAGGACAAATGACAACGCGATTTTAGTACCCCAATTCCATTTCATAATTTTATCATTTAGCCGGACCCAAAAATTTTGTTTTTACTGTTTCTATCAATTCATCGCCTGCATACACACCTACCTCTACCTGCGTGCTCATCTGCTTCAATTCATCGGGAGGAATGATCACAAAAAATGCCCCCTGACCAATCCCCTGCTCTTCTAATTTGATCCCTGATCCCACCATTTCTATTGTACCCTTCGGATTGAGCAGCTTAAAAGAAACTGCATGTGCAGCATTGGTTTTATTCACCATCTTGATCTGATACAGGTTGGTGATGCTTCCATCTTCACGAGTCTGATACATCATTCCAGGAGTGCGGAGAATAGTAGTTTCAAAATCTGATCTGATCACCAAAAGGGTGACAAGGAACCCCATCAAAAGCACCAATACCGTAGTGTAAGCCTTCATCTTTGCCGTAAACCGGAAACGGAGTTTATCCGCAATATTTTGCTCGGACGCATATCGGATCAAACCCCTCGGCAGATCTACTTTATCCATAATAGAATTGCAGGCATCAATGCATGCCGTACAATTCACGCACTCCAGCTGGGTGCCGTTTCGGATATCAATTCCGGTAGGACAAACATAGACACACTGCTTGCAATCAATACAGTTTCCTTTTCCGGCGGTGACCCGATCTTCATTTTTCCTGAAATTGGCTCTGGTCTCGCCTCTCACATGATCATAGGCTACTACGATACTTTGCCTGTCCAGTAAGACACCCTGAAGCCTGCCGTATGGACAAATGGTCGTACAAACCTGCTCCCGCATAAAACCGAAAACGCCATAGAATGCTCCAGTCAGCAATACCATGGATAGAAATCCAATCGGCTCAACTCCCGGACCAGCTTGAATAAGTTCCCAGGTCTTCTCCACTCCCAGCAGATAAGCCATAAACGTGTGCATGATCAGCGCACTGATCAAAATGAATATTGCCTGCTTGGATATTTTCTTGAGTATTTTCTCTGTATTCCAGGGCTTTTTATTCAGAACTTTCTGCGCCATGTAGTCGCCCTCTATCCAGTATTCCACACGTCGAAATACCCATTCCATAAAAATGGTCTGTGGACAGATCCATCCACAAAATATCCGTCCGAATACAACGGTAAAAAGTACGATGATCACCAGCAAGGTTATCATCCCGATCACAGCTAAAAAGAAATCCTGGGGCCAGAATACCTGGCCGAAAATGATGAACTTTCTTTCAAAAATATTGAAGAGTAAAAATGGCTGTCCATCTATTTTGACAAATGGACTGCCAAACAGGAACAGAAGCAAGAGGAAAGCAGTTAACCCTCGGTAGTTGGTTAGCTTTCCTTTCGGTTTTTTCGGATAGACCCATACTCGCTTACCCTCCTCATCCACCGTGGATATCCTGTCCCGAAAGCCTTCCTCAGCTTCCTTTTCCTTATAAAGCTCCTCAACACTGGTATCCATCAAATGGCCTCGCTTTCTTCGCTAGTGGTACTTTCACCCCGCTCAAATAATTCTCCCTGTGGCTCCTTAGGATTGGGTGGGTTGGTGCCCTCCAGTGTATAAATAAAACTGGCCACTTGTTGTATTTGCTTGGGAGTAAGCTGGGTTTCCCAGGGGATCATTCCTTTTTCTGGCACACCATATTTGATAGTTGAGAAGATCGAAGGCATGTCCCCACCGTGTATCCAGTATTTATCCGTGAAATTTGGTCCGACTACCCCCTGTCCTTCTGCACCATGACAGACCAGGCAATTGGCATCATAGATTTGCTTTCCTGCTGCCAAATCCCCCGGATCATCAGAAAAGGTAACCGAACTTTCGTCTATTCTATTCCCCTGTGAAGCCAGGTATGTCTCTACTTCTGCTTTGGCCTGGGCCATTTCTTTATCATACTCTGCTTGCTGCAGGTCCCCACTACCAAACACATGGTAGTGAAGCAAGTAACCAATCCCAAACAAGATGGTAAAATAGAAGCCGTACAGCCACCATGGAGGCAGTCGATTGTCCAGCTCTTTTATCCCGTCATATTCGTGTGAAGTCATGACGGTAGCTTCCTGCTCCACCGGAACGGCCCTGTTGATGCTGGACCAAAACTTTTGCCACCAGGATTCCCTCACAACCTTCTCTTCAGGATGCTCCAATGCAGCAATTGATTTCAAGGCATAAAGTGCAGTAAACAATGCTAATAATGCCACCACGCAAACGAGCCCTGCTACGGCAATGACTATCTCAAGCTGATATTGGGCATACAGGCCTGAAGCAGTTTCAATGCTTTGAGACCTGGCACCTGCCGCACTAAAAAGGACTGCTAAAATGCTGAGTAGATATTTTGAAATGTTCATGATTCTTCATTTTTAGTGTCAAGCGGTAATCTGGATATCTCATCCATCTGGGCTTTATCTGACTTGATGATCCAGATAAAAAGTCCGATAAAGAATACCACAAAAATGATTAGTGAGATCAGGGGATAAACTTCTATCCCCGTGATGGTCTCCATATGATGTTTAATAAATTTCAGCATATCATTTAGTGTTTTCAGCTACGCTTTCGATGTTTCCAATATCTGTTCCGATCCGTTGCAGATAAGCGATCAGTGCAACGATCTCTTTGTCAGGTACCACCTGAATATTTTCCAGAGCCAGGTTATCAACGATCTCTTTGGCCTGGATCTCTGCTGTGGCTATCGCCACATCTTCGAAGCCTTCTTCATAAGGTACACCCAGGGTCCTCATGGCTGATATCTTAGCCGGGGTCATCTCTTTATCCCAATCCTGCTCAAACAACCATGGATAAGGTGGCATGATAGAGCCCGGAGACATACTGGTAGGGTCAGCCATGTGATAGTAATGCCAGCTATTGGTGTACTTACCTCCCACCCTCAGGAGGTCCGGACCAGTCCGCTTAGATCCCCATTGGAAAGGGTGATCATACACGAATTCTCCGGCTTTTGCATACTCGCCATATCGCTCCGTTTCGGACCTGAATGGCCGGATCATTTGCGAGTGGCAGGTGTAACACCCTTCACGCACATAAATATCTCTTCCATGAAGCTCAAGTGGTGTGTAAGGTTTCACCGTGGCGATAGTAGGGACGTTTGACTTGATGAGAAATGTTGGTACGATCTCAATCACTCCTCCGATTCCGACCATGATCAAACTCCAGACCAGAAGGTTTACTGGTCGCCACTCGAAAATTCTTCGATGCCAGTGCTCTGATGCTGCAGGCTTGTAATCTTTTGAAAGGGCTGCTGCTTCAGCTTTGGTCTCTGGAATAAAGCTCCCTGATTGTGCTGTCTTTACCAGGTTGTAAACCATGATGAACACACCTGTCAAATACAGGAACCCGCCAAACGCTCTCAGCATATACATGGGCATGATCTGGGTCACTGTTTCCAGGAAGTTGCTGTAGACCAGGATGCCTTCAGGAGTAAATTGTTTCCACATCAGGCTTTGTGTAAAGCCAGCCCAGTACATAGGCACTGCGTAGAAAATAATTCCCAGGGTACCTACCCAAAAATGAACATTGGCCAGTTTTGTAGAGAATAGTTTTGCTCCATAAAGCCTGGGGATCAGGTAATACAGCATCGCAAAAGTCATAAACCCGTTCCAGCCTAGTCCACCTACATGGACGTGAGCTACGATCCAGTCTGTGAAGTGTGCAATACCATTTACATTCTTGAGGCTGAGCATCGGTCCTTCGAAAGTGGCCATACCATAAGCAGTGATAGCCACTACCATAAATTTCAGAATAGGATCCTCCCTCACCCGGTCCCAGGCACCACGCAGGGTAAACAGTCCGTTGAGCATACCACCCCATGAAGGAGCGATCAGCATCACAGAAAACACTACTCCCAGAGATTGTGCCCAGTCAGGAAGTGCATTATATAATAAGTGGTGAGGGCCAGCCCAGATATAAATAAAGATCAGGGCCCAGAAGTGAATGATTGATAATCGATAGCTGTAAATCGGTCGATTAGCTGCTTTAGGGACAAAGTAGTACATCAATCCCAGGTAAGGTGTGGTGAGAAAGAATGCTACTGCATTATGTCCATACCACCATTGTACCAGGGCATCCTGAACCCCAGCATACCAGGAGTAGCTTTTCATAAATGAAATTGGCAGCTCAAATGAGTTGACAATATGAAGCATGGCTACTGTCACGAATGTGGCAATGAAGAACCAGATCGCAACATATAAATGGCGCTCCCTTCTTTTCAGGATAGTTCCAAACATGTTGATGCCAAAGACAACCCAGATAAGTGCAATTGCAATATCGATTGGCCATTCCAGCTCTGCGTATTCCTTGCCACTTGTGAAACCTAATGGCAATGTAATAGCTGCTGCCAGAATGATCGCCTGCCAACCCCAGAAGTGGATTTTACTGAGCAGATCACTAAACATGCGGGCTTTGCATAAGCGCTGCAAGGAATAATATACCCCTGCAAAAATTCCATTTCCTACAAATGCAAAAATTACCGCATTGGTATGGAGTGGTCTTACCCGACCAAAGGTGGTGTACTGGAGACCAAAATTGAGTTCTGGCCAGAAAAACTGACAGGCCACCAATAGGCCAACTGTCATTCCAATAATACCAAAAATGGTGGTTGCAATTAGAAACATCCTGACAATCGAATTGTCATAATAAAAAGTTTCCAGAAGCCCGGATTGATTATTTCCGCTGCTTTGATTCTCTGTTGGATTCGCCATTAATTGGAAGGTTTGGTTCGTCTTCAAACAATATTCTTATTGATGGAGTATAATCATCTTCATATTGCCCGCTTTTTGACGCCCAAACAAAGGCAATCAAAAAAGCAGTTGCCATTAACAAACTGCATCCGATCAAAATGAAAATTACACTCATAATATGAGAGCAAGATTAAAGTCAATTCATCGTGCCCAACATGAGGCTATTCAATGCGAAAGCTGATTTTTGTCATGTAAAGAAAAGTTGTGAAGAGAAAGCCAGACAAAACGGTGAGTAAACGAATTGCAATTGAAATCAAACAAATCCTTGTTTTTCGCGTTCAATTACAAGTTATTAACGTTTATATACCTAAATTTGCAATATTGATACTATTCAGTATCATTTTTCACAATTCAACATAAGCGTTTTCCAAAGCATTACCTAGCGGTGGGTTGTTGGTTTTTATTAAAAAATATTGAATGAAAAAGCTGTTATTTTTCAGTCTTCTTATCTCGGGTTTTATTTCCTATTCACAAAACATAAATCTATCCGGAACGATCCAAAGTGCAGAAGATGGTGAAACTATTCCAGGTGCCACTATTGCTGTGATCAACCCATCGGATTCCTCTCTGGCAGGCGGTAGCGTTACGGATTTCAATGGTTTTTTCCAGGTGACCGGACTACCTAAAGGAACATTCTATGTACAGATCAGCTTTATTGGCTTCCAACCGCTTATTGATACTATTAGTCTTGAAAGAAATCTTGACCTCGGCATACTCCAAATCAAAGAACAAACGCAGGTTCTTGGAGCTGTTGAAGTAGTGGCAAAACCAACAGCTACTATGCAAAAGGGAGATACGGTCCAGTTTAGTGCGGGAGCATACCAGACAGCAAAAGATGCTTCTTCCCAGGAACTCATCGAAAAACTACCTGGTATTACAACTGAAGATGGAAAATTACAGGCAAACGGAGAAGACATCCAGGTCATACTGGTGGATGGAAAACCCTTCTTTGGTGGAGACGTGAGTGCAGCACTACAAAACCTGCCTGCGGAAGTAGTAGCCAGCATCCAGATCTATGACAAAAAGAGTGATAAGGCTGCACTAAGTGGTTTTGATGATGGCGAAAGGCAAAAAACAATTAATATCATTACCAAACCCGATCGAAAAAAAGGACAGTTTGGAAAATCAACTATCGGACTTGGTACCGGAGAAACCTACAATGGAGCAGCCAGCATCAACTTCTTCAATAATGACCGAAGAATAACTGTCACAGGATTTAGCAACAACATCAATACCATCAAATATTCTTCAGATCCCAATAACATAGGTGATGCACAAAACAGAAACGGGCTCATCAATACACACAGCTTTGGTGTGAACTTCAACGATGACTGGGGTGATAGGATTGAGTTTAGTGGAAACTATCAGTACTCTAATCAAAACACCACTGACCAGCAAAACATGAGGCGTGACTATGCGGTAGATTCTGATTCTGCCCAGATCTACGAAGAAGACCGATCAACAGAGAGAACTGAAGATGCTCATAATTTCAACTTGAAAGTAAAGTATGAGGACGACAAGAATACTGTTATCATGCGTCCAAACTTCAGATTTGACTACAACAGAAGCAATAACGATTTTACTGGTCAGACAACAATCGGAAATGAGCGCATAAATTCGACTCGAAACGTGGCTGAAGGCTATTTCCGAAATTACGATTACTTCAACAACATCTACTACAGCCACAAGTTTGATAAGAAAGGAAGAGCTATTACCACTGGAGTAAGAACCGGGATCCATCCAAACAAAGACTTTGCTAATCAATATGCTGAAAACCGGTTTTTTCAGGGGGAAGACAGCTTGAGTATCATCAATCAGGAAACCACAAGAGAAAGAAAAGGTCTTTCCTGGGGAACCCAGGTTTCNTACACGGAGCCTCTTGGTGAAAAGAGCATGATGGAAATCGAATATGAGATCAGTGATAAAATTGATGATTCTGATAAGCTCACCTATGATGTAGACGAGCTTCAGGAATTCAGGCAGATTGACACGACATTAAGTAACACCTTCGATAGCAAATATCTTCGACAGGAAGCTGAGCTTGGTTATCAGTTCAAGACCGAAAAATTCAGAGTGCAGGTAGAGACTGAATACCAGGTGGCCAAGATGACGAACGAGCAGCAGTTCCCTAAACCATTTGATCAAAGACGAACATTCACCAGTATTCTTCCTTCCGCCAGGGTTAATTATCATTTCAATGAAGATAAGCGGATCGAAATGGATTACAGAACATGGACCAACAATCCGGACATCTCCCAATTACAGGATGTAATTGACAACTCCAATCCTCTTCAGCTGAGCTCCGGAAATCCGGACCTGGCCCAAACATACTATCATTCAGGCAGGCTCAGATTCTGGTCGAATAATATGGAGACCGAAAAGTCATTTTTCGCCACCGTATACACTCAAATGGCTAATAACCTCATCACTACGGCTTCGATTATTGCCGATGATCCCATTGAGATCGCTGATGGCATCACGCTTTCTGAAGGTTCCCAATACAGGTTCCCCGTCAATATTGATGGATATTTTTATGGCTATTACTACATGAGCTATGGCCAGCCAATATCTCTTATCAAATCCAACATCAGGTTGTACGGAGGGCTTCGATACTCCAGGCGTCCGGGCCAGATCAACGACCTGGTGAACTATTCCAACAACAACAGGTACTGGTTTGGACTTTCTCTCAGCAGCAACATCAGCGAAAAAATTGATTTCAATGTTTCTGCCAGAACCCACTACAACGTGGTGACAAACTCGGTGAGACCGGTCTTAAACAATGACTATTACACCCACTCTACAGATTTGAAGTATCGATGGGTATTCTTCGATGGTTTTGTATACAGAGCCAACCTTGCCTATCAGCTGAATACTGGTTTGTCTGATGGATATGACAACAGTTCGCTGCTTATGAATATGAGTGCAGGTAAGAAATTCCTCAAGAACGACCTGGCTGAGATCAGTATCAACGTGTATGACCTGCTTCAGCAAAACAACAATGCCAATCGAAATATCAATGAGCTTTTCATTGAAGATCGGCAAAGTACAGTGTTGCAGCGATATTTCATGTTGACATTTACATACAACATCCGTCACTTCAGTCCTGGTACCACAATTGAAGATTTTAAGGAGATATAATTTATTAGCTTTTAAATAGCAGTGCTCCTTTGATATTCACTGCCAGAGTAATAAACCCGACAACCGTCACCGAGCTAATAGGCATGATGATAGCCGAAACGATCGGTGAGAGATTGCCTGTCACAGCGAATGATAGACCCACCAGGTTGTAAAGGAATGAAATCGCAAAAGCAGTAATAACCACAAACCGGATAGCCCTTGAAAATATCAGGATATCCGGTAAAAATTGCAGGCTTTTGGCAGAGAGAATTCCATCACACGAAGGGGAAAATTGATGAATATTTTCACTTACTGCAAACCCGACAGCTGCTGATTTCAGGGCACCGGCATCGTTGAGACCATCCCCAATCATCAATGAATCTTCCTGTAGATTCCTGACAAATTCCAGCTTCTGATTTGGTTTTTGGTTAAACTGTAGCTGATCAAAAAACGGGGCCAGATTTTGTTGTTCTTTGTCATTATCCCCTGAAAGCAGATATAGCTTAAATCTATTCTTTAGTTTACCGAGGGTGTGAAAAATATCTTTCCTGTAAGTAGAATTAATGGCATAGCAGCCAACTACCTGAGCATCTATTTCTACATAGACACGGGACTCTCTCCCGGTATTCTCATCCTCTTTCACTCCAATCCACTGACCTGACCCCAGTCGAATGTTTTGTCCGGAAACAGATGCCAATATCCCGCTGCCAAGCTTTTCCTCAGACATGTCGATGGAAAGACGATGATCANGGGCAATGGCGATGCTGTTGTAAATAATCTTACTTAAAGGATGTGCAGAATTTCCGGTGACCAATTTTATTATGGATTGCTGTTGATCGGTCAATTCATCACCCAAAAATTTTACTCCTCCGGAAATATTCTGAGTCAGCGTGCCAGTCTTATCAAATACCAGGGACCTTATTTTTGACAGCCTCTCCACCACAGTCGAATTCTTCAGGTAAAGGCCTTTTAATCCCAAAATACGAATACCATGCCCATAACTAAAAGGAATGGCCAATGCCAGGGCACAAGGGCAAGCCACTATCAAAACTGCAGTGATCGCATCCCATACCTTATTTGCATCTGTTAATGCCCAGTAGCTTCCGGCCCCCATGGCAATCAGTATAATAACAAGTGTAAAATACTTGCTTACCCTGTCCACCATATTTTGGTATTGAAGTCCATCTTTTTCTTCAAAGGAGCTTTTGTTCCATAGCTGAGTGAGCTCACTATTATTTACTGATTTGGTGAGCTGAATTTTGATCGGCTGCCCAATTTGCCGCCCACCGGAAAACAGCCTTTCCCCTGATTCTTTGACAACCAGGTCAGACTCACCACTGATAAAACTATAATCGACTGATGCCTTGCCATCCAACAACATGGCATCTGCGGGGATCAATTCCTGGTTATGGATGATCAAAATATCGCCTGGCTTAAGGTCAGCCAGCATTGTGGAGTATTCTTTGCCCTGTTTTAGCACAGAAGCTGCAATAGGAAAGTAAGACTTATAATCTCTGTCAAATGAAAGCGCCTGATAGCTCTTATCCTGATACCACTTCCCAATCAGGAGGAAAAACACCAATCCTGTGAGTGAATCGATATAACCAGGACCAACTTGCCACGCTATTTCATACAGACTCCGCAATGCAAGTGTTGAGATCCCTATCGAAATGGGGACATCAATGTTGAGAAAATGATTTCTCATTCCTTTATAGGCACTGATAAAATAATCTCTTGAAGAATAGAACAAAACCGGAACCATCAAAGCCAGGTTTATCCAGCTAAAAAGCGTCCTGAATGACTCCTCCAACTGAAACCCAGTATCCAGATATTCGGGAAGGCTGATCAACATGCTATTGCCAAAGCAAAATCCTGCTACAGCTATTTTCAGAGAGTAGGTACCTTTGGTTTTGACTGCTTTCTCTTCTGTATCATCAAGGTTGAAGGTTGGCTCATAGCCTATCCCAGACAAGAGGAATACAACCTCTTTTAAGCTGATGGTATGATCGAATGTGACTGTAGCTTCCTTCTTTAGGAAATTTACCCTGGATTGGATGATATGCTTATTAAGCCTTGGCAGATTTTCAAGCAGATAAATACAAGAGCTACAATGTATGGTAGGCAGGAAAAATTTGATTGTAGAAATATTTTCATCCTGATAACGGACGAGCTTTTCAAGGATATCCGGATTGTCGAGATAGGCAAACTTTTTTTCAAGCGAACTTCGATCCGCTATTTTGGTTGCCTGCAAACCTTCATTCTGATAATAGCTGGTAAGGTTTGAGGCCTCCAGCAGCTCATATACAGCTTTACATCCATGGCAGCAAAAATGCTTTTCCTCGTAGCTGATCACCTCTGTCGAGCATAGATCGCCACAATGATCGCACTGGATATTTACCTCCGCAATGGAACTCATCTAATGTGTGATAGCAGTTTTACCCTGGGTATTAGGGATTACCATAAGAGGTGTGCTGGTCTGCTCAATCATTTGTGTGATATGACTGCCTGGTCTGTTGTCTAAACCATTGCTATTTACGCCCATTATCACCAGATCAAATTTATTTTTATGAATAAAGCTTAATATCTCTTCATCCACCCATCCGGAAAGGATCACGGAATCTATTTCCAGGTCCTTACCTTTTGATAACCCTTCACTAAAGGTAGTCATTCTTTGCTCTAAACGCTTGAGGTCTGCATCAAGCTCCGAATTCAACGATTTTGTGCGTTTATCAAATTTAGCACTTGCCGGGTATACATGCAGCAATGTAATTGAAGCTTTTTTATCACCACACATGTCAATAGCCATGTTAATAGCATTCCACGCTGCAGGACTAAAATCTGTTGGTATAAGGATTCTTTTAAAATTGATCATTTCCACCCTTCATGAATAGAAACAAAACTAAGGTGCCCATCAGGCTCGATTTCTGATATCTATCAAAATAAAAAATGAAATAAATCAGTACCTTAATGCCCCGGATTTTAAACACCCATAAACCAATATCGACAAACAGGATGGAGATCAACAGAAGCTATCTGATATCAAACGAGGGATATGAGCTGCTGAACAAAATATTTGTCAATGCCGGAGAAGGAATTCTCATCGCTGATTCCAAAGGCCAGATCAAACTAGCTAACGATCGGGCTAGCATACTATTCGGATATGAAGGGACTGAACTGGAGAATAAATCAGTAGAAGATCTTATACCCAGCCACCTGAGAAAGACGCATGTTTCACATAGATCAAACTACATTAAAAATCCTACCACCCGTCCTATGGGAAGCGGCCGGGACCTGGTAGGCTTAAAAAAATCAGGTGATGAATTTCCTCTTGAGATCAGTTTATCTCACATGAAACATGAGGGAGAACACCTGGTAATAGCTTTTGTTACTGATATCAGCCAAAGAAAAAAACAGGAGCTGGCGTTGGCAGAAAGCAGATCAAAACTTGAAAGCTACACCCAACAACTGGAAAATAAGGTGAGAGAACGGACTCGTGAGCTAGAACACCTCAACCTGGGTTTGGAAAGCCAGATCAGAGAAAGAAAGCTGGCAGAGCAGGCATTGAAAGAAAGTCTGGAAGAAATTAAAAAAGGGGAGAAGGAAATCTTAAAAGCCCTGGAAAAAGAAAAAGAGCTTAACGAGATGAAAACGCGATTTATCTCCATGGCCAGTCATGAATTCAAGACACCACTCACTACGGTACTGTCGTCGGCCAACCTGTTGGCAAAATATACTCAGACAGAAGAGCAGGATAAACGCCAGCGACACATTGACAAGATCAAATCCTCAGTACAAAATCTAAACAATATTCTCAATGATTTTCTTTCCCTGGAAAGACTGGAAAGTGGCCATATTCAGGTGAACAGCAAGGAAATTGCCCTGAATGAATTATTGCTTCAGATCAGGGATAATTTCGAGCATACCCTTAAAAAAGGGCAAAAAATTGAGTTTGATTTCAAAAAAGACCTCACAATACACTCAGACCCGCACCTTATTCAAAACATAGTAATAAATTTGGTTTCTAACGCCATAAAATATTCCCTGGATCAAAAGCCGGTAAGTGTGGTCACTGATTGTATTGACGATGAAGTTGTCATCAAAGTTGCAGACCAGGGAATTGGCATTCCGGATGAAGATCAAAAAAATTTATTTGAGCGATTCTTCCGAGCTGGAAATGCCAGCAACATAGGCGGTACAGGACTAGGACTAAATATTGTGAAACGTTACCTGGACCTCCTCGATGGCAAAGTCTCATTCACGAGCAAAGTGGGTGAAGGAACAGAGTTTATGATTAGATTTCCAGCAGGATTAAAATAACTATGCAAACCAAGAAGAAAATTTTAATTATTGAAGACCAGGAGGATGTAAGAGAAAATATTGCTGAGCTTCTGGATCTCTCAAACTATGAACCGATTACAGCCAATAACGGAAAAGAAGGTGTAAAGAAAGCATTGGAAGTAAAACCTAATCTAATCCTTTGCGACATCATGATGCCTGAGATGGATGGCTACGAAGTCATTTATCTGATTGGCAAAAATCCTGAAATTGCGTCTATCCCATTTATTTTTCTCACAGCCAAGTCCGAAATGAGTGATTTCCGTAAAGGCATGAACCTGGGAGCTGATGATTACATTACCAAGCCTTTCGAGGAAATGGAATTACTAAATGCGATTGAGAGAAGGCTGGAAAAATATGATAAACTTTCTGCAAAGAACGAATTTGAGGATTTCATCCAACAGGCACGTAGATATGATGAACTAAAAGACCTGGAGAAAAACAGCAAGACCAGGGTTTTCAAGAAAAAAGACATCATCTACAGACAGGGTGACTTTGCTTCATATGCCTACAAAATTGTAAAAGGCAAGATCAAGACTTATCAGATCAATGAGGATGGTAAAGAGTTTATCATCGACGTTTTAAAAGACGGAGATTTTTTGGGTGAAAATGCCCTGATTCAGGATACTGACAGGACTGAATTTGCACAGGCACTCGATGAAACAGAGCTTAGTCTTATACCCCGAAAAGATTTTCAGGATCTGGTTTTTCAAAATAAGGAAGTGTCCGCTCAGTTCATCAAAATGCTGTCTCAGAATTTACTGGCCAAAGAACACAACCTTATGGAGATGGCCTATGACACAGTACGGAAAAGAACTGCCGACTCCCTGATGAAGCTCTACAATACATACAAGGAAAAATCAGATGGAAAAGTATCCTTTGAAGTTACCCGCGCTGATCTTGCCAGCATGGTAGGAACAGCCACAGAATCTGTGATCCGGATACTATCAGAGTTTAAAAAAGATGGTCTTATTAAGATTGAGGGAGGGACTATTCAAATTCTTAAGCCCGATGAGCTGAGCGCAATTAGATACTAGAATTATAATCTCCGGAATATCAGTATGAGTTGGATATTCATCTTGAGTCTCATCTTTGGAACGATAACTCCTCAAACAAGGACCGGCCTTCACAAGGTAGAGGTTTTATCGAGCAAACTGATTATCCATGGAAAAACAAATGTCAACAAATTTGATTGTGAGCTTGTTCAATTGATGGATACTGAAACCTTGCGTGTTACAAGTGAGGTGACAGATTTTAAATTGGATTTTGATGGACTGGTATTAAAATTTGGAATCAGCCAATTTGACTGTGGACATGAAATCATGAATAAAGATTTTCGCTCAATCTTAAAAAGCGAGAAACATCCATTCCTGTTCTTAAAAATCAATGAGATCTATATCAAAGAGGAAACCAGTCTGATGGAAAAACTTGATGTGAGTTCATTTGTTACCATATCACTTGCAGGGGTAGAACAAACCAAAATGATCGAGAAGGCCACTGTGATAAACCACGATGATCAATTGGTTACATTTAAAGGCAGTAGGGTATTACAAATGACCGATTTTAAGATAGAACCACCAACAAAATTTCTGGGCTTGGTGAGTGTAGAAAATGAGCTGGAGGTATCTTTTGAAATAAGAATGAAGACGGTTCCTATAAAATAGAACCACCCCGACTAAGTCGAGGTGGTCTAACACTAACAGGCAAGGACTAGTTTAGAATCCAATAACTGCCTCGATAACTAACCCGTTAAATTCGGCACCTTGGTAATCTGAACCTGAAAACCCGTCACCTTTATATGTCTGGCTAACATATTCTACTTTAGTAAGAATATTTTTGGTCAGGTACCAGCCACCACCAAGGTTTAACCTATTGATTTCTCTGGTCGCTGCTGTTTCGGTTTGTTCACCGCTTATTGCATTGTATCTACCACCTAGATAAAGCTGCTCTTTGCCACCGAATCGATAGATAGCTTCAGCACCAATCTGTGTAAAAGAACCACCCACTTCGGCACCACTTTCAGTCTCTTCTCCATTGTTGGTCATTTCATACACTCCGAAGAATTCTAAGCCCTGGAATTTGATGAAAGGATTGATCTGGATTGCAGTGTGGTAAGGAAATCTTGGATTGTATCTTCCGGAAAAATCACTTCCTTCAGCAACTCCATAGTATCTACCCCCTGCTCTATCGCCACCATACAGATAATCCCGGGATCCATCTTTAGAAGAGTTATAGAATGATCCTGTCAGTCTTAACCTCAAGTCATCATTGATTTGTTTGTCATAACCCAGTTTACCATACAATACGAAGCCTTTGTCTGCATTCTCTACCACATTTTGGTTTAGTCTGCCATTGGTCACCCCAATCACTCCTAATAGCCCATTATTTTGAAGAGTTAACTCAGCATATGGTTCTGTAGTAAAAACATCCATGATATAGTTTCCTACGAAAGGATTGTAGATTGCTCTGGCGTTATCACTTCTTCTGAATTGTGTATCACCGTAGTTTATCTCATCCATACCGAATTTAATGGTAGCTACATTCATAAATCCTGACATAAATCCTTCTCTGATAAAGTCAAGCTTATCTATTTGCAGATAACCACCTTTTACATAGGCCTCTGTATGGTGTCTGGATGACAGATAAGTTCTCATGTGTAACCTAACGCCATCAGCCAGTTGAACGTCGATATTTAAGTTGGCAGTAGGAAGGTTGAAGTTACTTCCAAGCTCAGCTAGTGAATCACCGGAATTGGTTTGGGATAGTCCCTGGAATTGTAGAGCAAAGTCGCCACCCAAACGAACTTTTACACCATCAAATGGTACATCATTATCTTTAGGTGTTTCAAAGACATTTAGTCCGTCCTGATCATTGGGTCTGAAGTACCCCAGTTCAGGTTGTTGTGCATACGCTGTGGATATTCCCGCTAAGAGGAACACCGCGATAAAATATTTAATTGTAGTTTTCATGGTCCTCAACTTTTAAGTGTTAAAAAATTCTTTCTTTATTGATTGATTAAGATTTCATAATTGACAGTGACCTCATCGCCTGTGGTCAATGTACCAAACATGGCTGTTGGGGGCTCGACCCCGAAATCGGTCATTTTTAGTTTTGTACTTCCGCTAATCAGCATACCGCCTGAAGTAGCCTGGCTGGCCGATGCGTCAAACTGAAAGGGTTTAGACTTTCCTGCAATGGTCAAAGTGCCAGGTCCCAGTACCTTCCCATTTTCGATTTTGAGTGCCGCAGATTGGAAAGTGATATTAGGATATTTACTGGCTTTTAAAGCATCCTGAGTCTTGCTATCCATGATGGCCTTACCACTCTTAATAGATTCTACCTTGAATGATGCTACAAGATCATTAATCTGATCCGTGCCAATATTTCCTTGGATTGAGAAGGTTTCTACTTTAGACTCCCAATCATGAAGAGACGAGGTACCTTGTATCTCGACCTTACTTTTTTCAGAATTGATCTCAATGGCTTTGTTGCCAAGTAATAAACCAGAGAGCAATAATGCTGTGACAATAATTTTCATCTTTTCGCTATTAGTGTTTGAATTACATTGACAAAAGTAGAGGGCCGTTCTGCCCGGAATTATGAGGTATATGGCGTCCGAACTTGATGTTTGTCAGGGGAACGGATGACGAATGTGAGACCTTTAAATGACAAAAGTCTGACCGGTATGATCAGACTTTTGATTTAGTGAAGATTTGATGGTTTTTCAAAATCGCTTGAACCGCTCAAAAGCAGCTTTCTCCAGTTCCTCACGATGATCAGGATGCGCAATGTTGATAAGCGCTTTTGCACGCTCCCGTAAATTCTTGCCATAAAGATTGGCCACCCCAAACTCTGTGACGATGTAATGCACGTGAGCACGCGTGGTCACTACACCTGCTCCTGGTTTTAAGAAAGAGGATATCTTGGATTCATTCCTTTTGGTGGTGGATGTAAGGGCAATGATTGGTTTACCCCCCTGCGATAGCGAAGCACCTCTTATAAAGTCCATCTGTCCTCCTACCCCAGAATACATCCTGGTGCCTATTGAATCCGCACATACCTGACCGGTAATATCTACTTCAATGGCACTATTTATACTGATCATTTTAGGAAGTCTTCTGATCACTGCCGTATCATTGACATATTGTATATCCAGCATCCTGACAATAGGATTGTCATTGACGAAATCATAGAGCTTTCTTGTCCCCAATAAAAATCCTGACACAATAACATCCTTATGCTTGGTTTTGTATTTATTGTTGATCACCCCTTTTTCTACCAGGTCAACCACACCGTCTGAAAACATTTCGGTGTGTACTCCCAGGTCTTTATGGTTGCCCAGGCTGTTGAGCACAGCATCCGGTATGGCACCTATTCCCATCTGGAGAGTGCTCCGATCATCGATCATTTCTGCTATGTATCCTCCAATCTTTCTTTCTTCTTCAGTCATCGGGTGCGGCTTCAACTCAGGAAGGGCTTCATCAACTACACAGCAAGCAGTAAATCGATTGATATGAATAAGTCCATCACCATGTGTCCGGGGCATTTGAGGATTGATCTGCGCAATGATTACTTTGGCCTTGTCTACCGCCGCCTTGGTTGCATCAACCGATATACCCATTGAACAATAACCATGACTATCCGGTGGGGATACCTGGATCAAGGCTACATCTATTTCGATTACACCACTGCGAATCATGAGTGGAATTTCACTTAGGAAACATGGTATAAAATCTGCATACCCTTCATTTGTCGGAACCCTGCAATTGGCTCCAATAAAAAAGGAGTTTACATGAAATGCATTTGAATATTCAGGTTTTGCATACGGAGCCGTCCCCTCTGTATGCATATGATAGATCTGAATATTATTGAGTTCTTGATGACGGTCTGCAAGGGCCTGAACAAGCGCAAACGGAGTTGCTCCCGCGGTATGTACAAATATATGATCACCTGACTTGATGATTTCAACTGCTTCTTTTGGACTCTTAGTCTCATTCATAATGATAAACGACATTTACAGATCGCAAAGCTAGATAATCGGATTCAGCAGTATCTGGTAGAAATCAGGTATGCAGATGAATATTATCATCTCTCTACCACAAGATATTTAAAAAAATTATCAGGATTGCAAAATCAATAAATCAAAACCTTTTTTCGTTGGTTTTATGTTATATTAACATACGAGAACCCCCATGATGATGGAATCATTTATTGGCTTTTTTGAAGAGATCCCTACCTGGTTTAGATCTCTTATCCTTATTGGTGGAATAGTGATTTTTTGGATTGCTGAAGGCATGCTTCCGTTATTCAAGAATAGCTACAGGCGGTATCGCCATGCCGGCCTTAATTTATTCTTTACGCTTACAACTGCCATTATTGGATTTGGGTTGGCCGGTGCCCTACTTTGGGCTTCTACTTTTGTGAGTGAAAATGAATATGGGCTTCTATATATTTTCAGCCTGCCCCTATGGGCCGAAATAGTCATTGGAGTGTTACTTCTGGATCTTATCGGAGCATATTTTATTCATTGGCTGGAACATAAAATCAAATGGATGTGGAAATTTCACCTTGTCCACCACACAGATACTCATGTAGATGTCACCACGGGCCTTAGGCATCACCCCGGTGAGACTATCTTCAGGATTACTTTTACCATTTTAGCAGTGATGGTTGTGGGAGCACCTATCGGGATAGTGATGCTATATCAATCTCTTTCTGTACTATTTGCCCACATCACACACGCCAATGTCAACCTCAATAGAAAGGTGGATAACGTTTTATCATACGTATTTGTAACACCCCATATGCATAAGGTGCATCACCACTACACCCAACCACTCACTGATACTAATTACGGAAATATATTTTCTATCTGGGACAGAATCTTCAGGACATTCGCATACGTAAAAGATACAGAATCCCTTAAATATGGGATAGATACCCACATGAAACCAGAGGAGAATGACGAACTTGGCAACCTTCTTGCTATACCTTTCCAGAAGTACCGGCCTCCTTTGGGCAAGTTTTCCGAAAAAGACGAATAATTTATGATACGATCACTGCTCACTGCACTTTTTATAAGTGTGAATTTATGCTATGCCCAGGACTGTGAAGTCTATCACAAAGTAAACTCGCTAACGAATGAAATAAGTGTGATAGCAGAAAACAAGACTATCATGCCTTACACAGTTAAGCTTGAGGCTAATTTCAAAGGCATGAAATCAAGTCAGAAGTTTCCGCTGACCCAGATAGTTGAAGCCAACAAAATAGATACACTGGCAAAGTTTCTTCCTGAAAAAAATACCTCCATCAGCTTTGGTTTCAATTCCACCAAGGTAGAAGGAAATATTCTGGCCAAGCACAACAACGATGTTGTTTATGAATTGCCCTACAAGAAAGGGACTTCCTTCAAAATTGATCAGGGCTACAATGGGAAAAGTACGCATCGGAATAAAAATGCATTGGATTTTCACATGGATGAAGGAACAGAAATATGTGCTATCCGTGATGGATTGGTAGTCAAAGCGATCGATGAACATAAAAAAGGATGCCCAGATGAATCTTGTGCTAAATTCAACAACTTCGTCCTGGTACTTCACGATGATGGCTCTTATGCTGACTACTCCCATTTACAAAAAGGAGGCGCACTGGTAAAAGTGGGAGATTGGGTAAAGTCAGGACAAGTGATAGCTTTAAGCGGGAAAACTGGTATAGCTTCCGGACCACACCTACACCTCGAGGTGTACACCATGACTTGGGATGGTCAAAATTCAATTGCAGTAAGATACATGGTAGATGGAAAAGCTACCATGCCTGTGGAAGGCATGAGTTATGTAAAAAAATAACTATACTGGACATTTTTCCGTATAATATACGTACATTTGTCTTGAATGAAAGTCTCCGAGCCACTTGTTGCTTATGGCTTAATGCCTCAAAACCTTGATTCTGATTTGGAGATTATCCATTATGCCCGCAAAGGTGTCAAGACAAAAATGCTTTGGGATTTTCTAAAAAATATCGGCAGTTCAAAGGCTGAATTTGAAGAGCTGCTGCCTTACTCCTTAAAAACTTTCAGCAGGAAAGAGATCCTTGATGAACCCATGGGTGAGAGGGTACTCAATATTATCAGAGTATTCAAAAAAGGTGAAGAAGTTTTCGGTGAGATTGACCGTTTCAAGCATTGGCTACTAAAAGACCACCCCATGCTGGGTGATAAGCCAAAACATTTTCTAAATACCTCTACCGGCTGTCAGGTCGTGATCGATGAGTTGGGTCGTGCTCAGCATGGAGTGATGTCATGACCGTTTTCAGGATCGCTCAAAAGCAATATATTGATGATCTATCCGGAACAGGAGCTTATCTATATGGTGGGCGATGGAATCTAAAGGGAACCAGGGCACTCTACACAGCATCATCGATTTCGCTTGCTTATCTCGAATTTTTGGTCCATCAATTTGAGCGTGACAGCTGGCCACAGAATATGTGGATCTCTGAAATTGGAATCAAAGACCCTGATTCAATCATAGTTCTGACTGATCAAGAACTGCCTCTAACCTGGAAAGAGCTAAGATATCATGGAGAGACTCAGCAAATCGCTCAAAAGTATTTCTCTAGGGATATTCTGGGTATCAAATTACCTTCCGTTATAGTGCCAAGAGAATTTAATATTTTACTCAATCCTTCACACAAGGAATTTCAATCCGTTGTTGAGATTCAATTTAAGGAAACCGTAGAGCTAGACAAGCGATTTGGAATTCACTAGAATTCGCAATTGTCAGGAGTACGAGGGAATGGAATAACATCCCTGATATTCCCCATCCCTGTCACAAACTGAACCATCCTTTCAAAACCCAGTCCATATCCACTGTGTGGCACACTTCCAAACTTTCGGGTATCCAGATACCACCAGAGCTCCTCTGAAGGGATCCCCATTTGGTCCATCCTGGCCTTCAGCTTATCCATTCGGTCTTCACGTTGCGACCCCCCGATGATTTCTCCAATACCAGGGAACAAGATGTCCATAGCTGCTACGGTTTTATCATCATCATTCTGGTACATGTAAAAAGCCTTGATGTCCTTTGGATAGTTGTAGAGTATCACCGGCTTTTTAAAATGTTTTTCTACTAAAAAACGCTCATGTTCAGATTGTAGATCTGCTCCCCATTCCTCAATCAGGTACTTAAATTTCTTCTTCTGGTTTGGTTTTGAGCGTTTTAATATTTCGATGGCATCAGAATAGGACACCCGCTCAAAATCGTTCTCGAGAATGAACTTAAGGCGTTCTAACAGCCCCATCTCACTTCGCTCCTGCTGAGGTTTTACTTTTTCTTCTTCTGCAAGGCGTTTATCCAAAAAGGCCAAGTCACTTTGGCAATTGTCCATAGCCGACTTGATGAGGTATTTTAGCATTTCCTCGGCCAGATCCATGTTGTCCGTCAGGTCGTAAAAAGCCATTTCCGGCTCTATCATCCAGAACTCTGCAAGGTGCCTTGTGGTGTTGGAGTTTTCTGCTCTGAAAGTTGGTCCGAATGTATAGATCTCCCCAAGAGCCAAAGCTCCAAGCTCGCCTTCCAGCTGCCCTGAGACCGTGAGGTTGGTCAACTTTCCAAAAAAGTCCTGGGTGTAATCTATTTTTCCATCCTCTCCTTTCGGCAGTTTTTCCAAATCAAAATTTGTCACCTTGAAGGTCTCTCCTGCTCCTTCGGCATCGGAAGCGGTAATAATAGGTGTGTTGATATAGACAAATCCTTTCTCATGGAAAAACTGATGTACCGCAAAGGCCAGCTGATGTCGGACACGCATGATGGCGCTGAAAGTATTGGTCCTGGGTCTAAGGTGCGCGATTTCTCTTAAAAACTCCAGGCTATGCCTTTTAGGTTGGAGCGGGTATTGCTCAGGATTTGCTTCTCCAAAGACCTCAATGATTTCGGCTTGTAGTTCTACAGCCTGCCCTGCTCCCTGTGATTCTACCAGTTCACCGGTTACAGCTACACTGGCTCCTGTATTTACTTTACGTAACAGTGCTTCATCAAACTTTCCGGTGTCACCTACGGCCTGAATGTTGTCAATCGTGGATCCATCATTAATGGCTATAAAAACCACATTTTTACTTTCTCTCTTAGTTCTGACCCATCCCATGGCAGTGACACGCTCACCAACCGACGATTTACTCAGGATTTCTTTGATTTTTTTACGTTTTTCTCTCACGACATTAATGGTCTTTTATCCGAAAAGTGGACGCAAAAAAACGATATTTTGGTCTTTTAATCAAAGATTAGGGTTAATTATGATAATTTTGAAAGTGCAGGAAATCTAGCTATGCAGAAACTAGGATTAACACAGTCATTACAGCAGAAATTATCTCCTCAGCAGATACAATTTATCAAGTTGTTGCAGGTGCCAACAGCTGAGCTCGAAACAAGAATTGAAGAAGAGTTGGAAATAAATCCCGCTCTGGAGGAGGGAAATGCCGATGATGACATGGACCCTCAGGATGATTACGAGTCGGAATACGAGTCGGAATCTACCGAAAGTATTGAAGAATATCTGCATGATGACTACAGTGGATATAAAATGCAGGGTGATGGTGGTGGAGGTGACGACGAGAATAAGGAGCTCCCCATCTCTGTGGGCTCTACTCTTCACGAAACACTGATTACTCAGCTGGGCTACCTGAAGCTGGATGAGCGGGAAGACCTGATTGGTAAGCAGCTGATCGGAAGTATTGACTCTGATGGCTACATCCGTCGTGAGCTGGAAGCCATCGTGAATGATCTGGCATTCTCAATGAACGTGGAGACTGATGTCGAGGAACTGGAAAGCATTTTATTTAAAATTCAGAATTTCGACCCTCCGGGTATTGGCGCAAGGAACCTGCAGGAATGCCTGGCACTTCAGCTTGAAAGAAAAGAGGATGGCTCTGAGTTGGTTCAGATTGCCATAAGGATAGTAGAGGATTGTTTCGATGAGTTTTCAAAAAAGCACTATGACAAGATCGCCAGGAAGCTCAACATTCAGGATGAAAACCTATTGAAAGAAGCGATTTCTACCATAACTAAATTAAATCCTAAACCAGGAGGTTCCGGAGATGACCTGGTAAAAACACAATACCTGATCCCGGATTATCTTTTGATAAATAATAGTGGTAAGCTCGAACTTACTTTGAACTCCAGGAATGCGCCACATCTAAAAGTGAGCCGGTCATACTCAGAAATGTTGGATGCTTATGACAAGAGTGATAAGAAAGATAAGAAGCTGAAAGAAACCGTAACGTTCATCAAGCAAAAACTGGATTCGGCCAAGTGGTTTATTGATGCCATCAAACAACGGCAACAGACACTGCTAAATACCATGCAGGCGATTATTGACTTCCAGTATGACTACTTTCTGGAAGGAGACGAAAGTAAGCTGAAGCCAATGATCCTCAAAAACATCGCTGACAAGATCGGTATGGATATCTCAACTGTTTCCAGGGTTGCCAACAGCAAATCCATTCAGACAGAGTTTGGAGTGTTCCCACTCAAATATTTCTTTTCGGAAGGTATATCCACAGATTCCGGAGAAGATGTGAGTAGTAGAGAGGTGAAAAATAAACTAAGTGAATTCATCGGATCAGAAGATAAATCCAAACCATTATCAGACGACAAACTAGAAAAACTCTTACGAGCAGAGGGCTATAACATTGCACGTCGAACGGTAGCCAAATATCGGGAGCAGCTCAACATACCTGTCGCAAGACTAAGAAAGCAACTCTAGTGATCGAAAAATTCCTCAAACCTATCGGTATTGTTTTCCATCCGCTTTTAATGGCAACATATAGCTGTATACTGTTCTATTTCCTGTTTCCTCAGGTTTTTAGTCCAATAGCTTTTGATACAATACCAAACTTCATTGGGATAGTATTTCTCACAACATTCATTATTCCTGTCATCAGTATTTTGTTTTTGAAATACACCAACCGGATTACAAGTCTTGAAATGACTCACCGGGAAGAAAGGGTACTCCCTTTTATCTCTATTACAGCCTTTTATGCTATTACAACATACCTGTTTATCACCAAGATACATGTATCTGATCAGCTTGCTGCGATCATGCTTGTGGTGACCATCCTTGTTGGGTTGATCTTACTTATCAGTATTCGTTACAAGATCAGTGTACATGCAGCAGGTATCTGGGGCACATTTGGGATTTTTTCTGCTTTTGCCATGAGATACCTCACCACTAGCAGCATCATTTACCTCATCATACTTGTGTTACTGGCGGGTATCGTTTGTTTCTCAAGGCTTTATCTTCGGAAACATACTGAGGACGAAGTATGGGCAGGTGCCATACTTGGATTCATACTTTGCTTCGGCGGAACTTATATATTCGCTTAAAATCCGCTAAAGTTGATTCCAAATGTAGAGGTAGTGGGATTTATATCGCTGCCATCCGGTGAGCTACTGAATACATTGCTCAGATAATATTTATAGTATACATGGAATGTTCTCCATCCAATCCTTGCCTGAACACCATATCTGTAGTCATTCACTCCTAATCGGTGATTAAGTTTTTCTTTAGCCAACCCGTCCCCAACCGGATATTTGATTTTTGAAACTGTATTGATTCTTACTCCACCAATCACTCCAGCCCCAATAAAAACACCTTCTCCAGTATTCGTTGACCATGGATAGTATCTCAATTCAAGGGGAATCTCAAAGTAGGTAGTTTGCAGTTTATTCTTCGAAAGATTTACACCATTGAGGGTATCGAGCGAAATATCCCCTTGATCATCTGACAACCAGGTATAATCGTCGTTGAATGCATACTTCTCAAAACCGAATCCTACTGCCGGATGGAAAGTAAATTTGTTGTTGAGTTTAAACATTCTGTTGTAATAGATGCTGAAAGAATTTGACTTCCACATATCCAGCCTAAGTTTCTCAGTATCCTCAGACCACATATTAATCCCAAAATCCAGCATGATATCTCCTTTTAGGTCGGGCTGTGATGGCCGATCGCTTTGCTGAGCGAATGATGAGAATGTTAGAAAAATCAATAAAACAACAACACTAGATCTGATCATGTATATTCAATTTTGCGGGCAAAGATAGAATCTATTTCAAAACTAGTGCTTAGAACGTCAGGGTATAAAGTAAATTATTACTTTTGCACTCGATTTTAGGATCTTTTAACATACGGTTGAAAGATATGGACTCGTAAACTGTCCTGAATGACAGAACGGAAAAGAGTATTGGACCCGTAGCATAACTGAATAGTGCACCAGANTACGGCTCTGGAGGTTGCAGGTTTGAATCCTGCCGGGTTCACTAGAGAATCAAAACAGAAATGATTTTCAGGAAGCGAGCAAAAAGAAAGCTCGCTTTCTTTTTTTGTGAGCAACTGGAAATTCAAATGCCTCAGCATTTGCTGTTTTGATTTCGACCTAGGGACTACAAGGATCGCCAGGAGGCAATCCGGATTTACCCGAATCGGATTTATTTGAATGAGGCTTCATAAACAAAAAAGTCAAATCTTTGATTTGAGCCTTTCTTTCGGAATTAGGAACGACAGGGATCGCTGAAAGCTCTATAAATGCTGGATAAAACACAGACAAGTCCGGATTATTTTAATCGGACTTGTCTTGTTTTTAAGGCCTGAGGTTTAGACTACTGAAAAGAAATATCCAGGGAGGAGATCACTATTGGATTATATGGAGCAAGATCCTGGATTCGTGATACCAATGGATCGTACACCGCGCTTGGTGCTGTTCCTCCTTTGATGAATCCATCATTGTTGAAGAATCCGGGAGCTTCAGTATTGTATAAATACAAATCAATAAGCTCTTGCTCAAGGTTTGGCCATACAGCCTGAATCTGCTGAGTGAACACAGCTTTTATCGCGTGGTCAACAAGTAATGTTTCGCGATCTGATGCATCCAGATCATTGGGTGGTAGCCCTACCTCAGCAACTCCAATTTTAGCACTTTCAGAGCCTGAGGCTACAAATGCCCAGATAAAGCCGACATCTTCAGTGAAGAATTTAGCATTCGGATGATCCGAATTCCCATACACGTCTACCAGATCGCCTGATTTACCCACAAACATTTTCAATGTCTGGATTGAATAAGGATCTACCAGGGGGTTTTCAAGTGGTAAATGATCTACAGATACAATCATATGTGCATCATATCCAAGCTCACTGTCTTCTGTATACTCAATTTTGAGAATGGCCTCTCCAGCATTAGCCTCATCTATTCTGTTAAGGTTATAAGGTTTTAAAATAGCTACTCCACTTATTGGGCTTTTGTTCCAGAAAATCTGCATGGCTTTCCCTCCGTCAGCATTTCCCTCTGACTCAGCATCCGTGATTGTAAGCATATATTGATAATCTTTGCCCTCATAGCTCACGTCTTCCACTACCTCTAGATTTTTGATTCTGCCATCCTCATCACTTTCGTAGGATAAGAACAAAGGTCTGTCTATGCCTAAAATGGTTATACTTCCGATGATTGCCTCTACAAGATCTCCTGAATCATCACCAACCGCGATAAAAAAGCTGAGCATTTTATAGATATCATTCCCATCTAGTTCTTCATCAGCAACCCTGTCGCTCGTTCTTCCACTCACCGATGCTTCTGAATTGGCAATAGAAGTGGGGATATCAATGGCAAATCTTTCTGGCAATATGCTTTCTCCTTCCTGTGGGCTATTGATGGAGTCGTCACAGGATACAAATACAAGTATCAATGCTATGGTGGCTAGCAGCGAGATAAATTTTAAGGCTTTCATATTCGTTTTCATTTTTTTAAAGTTTGATTGTGTATTTAATCACACAATCACCCCACCCTACCCTAGATAATTCTTATAATTTTTTTCTAAACAATAGTTAACACACTAAATATCAGTCATTTATTTTGTTACCTCAGTCGTATCAGTTCTCACCATCGAAACAGAAAAATAGCCTACTGCCCCATCAGTGAGGTTGGTTAATACGTTACCAGCATTGACATCAAAAACACCTCCACGCCAATCAACCTCAGATAGAAAGGACCTGATAAAATCCTGATGATTTTGCGTAAGCGAATACTGCCTTCTAAACACTTGTGCACCTTCTGGGAAAATTAAGAGATCCTTTTCTGGTGCAAAGACACTGGTGATGTCAAAACTGTTTAGTGTGTAATAAAAAGCTCTCCGTCGTTCCTGTACGGGCTGATCAAGTGAATCTGTTTCTTCCCAGGAAACAATCACTTCTGTCATAGAAGGTTCATAAGTTTCCTGATAGATAAATTGAAATAATCCATCTTCCCGCTCCTGAATGACAATCTGATCTAATGGTGACCCGAATGCAGAAGTAGCCTGCGCATAATACTCTCTGCCCTCATGTAGAATATAAAGGGTATATACCTTACCGAACAAACCCTGCATTGAATCTGTCATATATGTGCCAGGTCTTTCCGGATCATGTGTAAGAATGATGGTTGTATCTCCATCATAAATGGCAACCAGAGCATCGGTCACTCTTGGCACATCACCATTCAAATTGGTATAGGTTTTGCTGAGATGGACCTCCTGTGGTTTCCTTTCATTGGTAATCAAGGCCTCTACGACCAGTAATTCATCACCTGAAAAAGGTTCGTACTCAAACGCCTCCTCGCATCCGATGATCAAAATTGTCCATATGAGCCACCACTTATTCATAGCTTAAATGAATAAGTTATGGATGGCACAATGGAATATAAAAAACGATAGGTAGGGACAATGGTACCTGAATTTGTTGAAGCAGGTACTACGTAGCTATCCTCGGTTTTCTGAATCTTATTGAAGCTCTCTAAAATGCTATTTTTCTGTGAGTAGAAATTGAAAACCGATATACCAAGGAAGTGATTGAACCGCTGTTCCCTTTTATTCAACCTAGTATTCATACCCACATCAAATCGATGATAGGTAGGTAGCCGGCTGTTATTACGGCTAGAATACACCGGAACTGTTCGGCCGGCATATTGGTAATATGCTGTGGGTCTGCTACTGGGTGCACCCGAACTCATGAGAAATGTACCTGAGAAATTTAGCCTCTTTGACTGCAAATAATTGATGCTGAGTAAAAACTGATGAGGCCGATCCCAGAGTGTGGGATAAGTACGCCCACCATTAATTCCTGGGATGTTCCGGAAACTCCTGGAATAGATGTAAGAGAGCCAGCCGGTTAGCTTTCCGGTATTTTTGGTGAGTGTACCCTCAATCCCATACATCCAGCTATCTCCAGCTCTCAGTTCTGCTTCCAAATGTGGATTTAATAACAACTGCGCCTGATCCGTATAGTCCAGCTGATTGTTTAATACCTTCCCATACGCGTCCACCTCAATCATCCATTTTTTCTTATTGTGAATCCATCCCAATGATATTTGATTCCCTAGCTGAGGTTTGATATTCACACTAGCTGGCAGCCATACTTCCAGGTTATTGAAAGGACTGATTGAATTGCTGATCAAATTAATATACTGGGCCGTTCTGGAATAATTGAATTTGAGAAAATGACCATGCAGAAAATTCCAGGTAAGGTTCAACCTGGGTTCAAGATTTGAATACTCATTATAAGAGGCCCGAGTATCGTAGATAGTGGAGTCTACTATCTGATGGTCTTCACTAATCTCATATTCTATGGTTCGCCCAAAATTGGTCCATGAGCTTAACCTGAATCCGTAATTGAGTGACCATTTATTGCCCAACTGCTTGTCGTGACTGAAATATAAAGAAGACTCTGAGGCATTACGCTTGGGCACGAAGTCATATTGATTACCCGCAAAATCCTCAATGTTTCCAGGATTGAAGTGGTGCCCACTTAAGCGCAAACCGAACTTAATCGTACTCCCCGGATCTTTATAGAAAATAAAATCGGTCTTTAAACTCGCATTGTTAATGTTGTTTTTCCAGATAATATCCCGACGGGCAATAAGGTTATATTCATATTTACTTGTATAAAAAGTTGTATTGAGAAATAGCCTGTTTCCAAATACGTGATTCCAACGGATTGTACCCGCTTTGTTTCCCCATCTTAGGCCTCCGTCAGCGAGAAATTCATCCTTACTTAAAAATGTAGAAATAAATAGTCTGTTCTTTTGATTGAGCTGTAGGTTTACTTTACCTGTGAAGTCAGAAAAATAAAGCTGATCAAATTCAGCCCCTAAACCCCTGATGATGCCCCCAATATGGGATCTCCTGCCTGATATGAAAAAGGAACTCTTATCCTTTTTGATAGGACCTTCACCAGATATTCTTGCCGAGACCAGTCCAACACTTCCGTTTAAGCTGAATTCTTTAAAATTCCCGTCCTTTGTATAAATATCCATCACGGATGATACCCTACCACCATATTCAGCGGGTGCATTGCCTTTATATAACTTCACATCCTTGATGGCTTCCGGAATAAAAACACTGAATAAACCCAGAAAATGTGCCGGATTATAAATAGGTGCCTCATCTACCAACATTTGGTTTTGGTCTCTGTCGCCACCTCTCACATTAAAGAAGGTCGACCCATCCCTAAAAATCTGTACTCCAGGGATCACATCAAAAGATTTGATCAGATCAGCTTCACCTAAGGCTGTTGGCTTACCGATCACTCTGTTCGGATCAATTTCAAGGGCATTGGAGATTGCTTTTTCCATGTGGACATTAGAGTCAGATGGTGCAACGACAACTGCCTCAAGAAACGAGAATTTTGGTGTGATCGGGATGTCCAGATAGATCGACCTATTGAGAACAACAGGCATTTCCTGGCTTTCATAACCAACATATGAAATCTTTAGTTGATACCGGCCTGCAGGTAATGTGAGAGAATAAAAACCATACGCATTGGTAATATTCCCTACGTAAGAATCGCCTACCTGAATGGTCGCTCCGATCAGGCTTTCTCCATTGACTTTATCCCGAACATAACCACTGATAGTATAATGTGTTATACTACCTTTTTCAGCAGATTTCCTTAAGACAACTTTCTGTTCGATCCACTGATATTCAACATTTAAACCCAATAGTACCTCATCCAGGATTTCTGATAAGGACTTTTGCTCAGCGTTTATACTTATCTTTTGATCTTTTGGCAGGTAATTACTACTGTAAGCAAAAGAGACACCTGATTTTGATTCAATGATCTGAAGAAGTTCTTCTACAGTCTTTTCTTTTTCCTGAATCGTAATCCTGACATCCGGAAAGGAAGTTTGTGCCTGCGTAGCCGCTTTAAAACAGATCAGTAAAAAAAAGATGTAAAGCCCACGGGTCCGCATAGATGAAAATGATCAACAGCCTGGACCTGATAGCACTTTATTCCCTTTATCTTCTTTGATTGTTAGATTAAGGGTAGCTTCTAAAACACGTAAGATGGAATCCAGTGATTGACCTTGAAAAGATACGGTCACGGGACAATTCAGCATGTTTTCATCAACCTGAATAGTGCTATTAAATGCATTACTAAGATCCCTGACCACCTGGTTTAATGGGATATTAACAAACGAAAAATTCATGGTTTTCCAGGAAAGAAAATTAGGATCATTATTCTTTTGTTTTGTGAGCTTTTCGGAGGTCAGAACAGCAATTGCTCTTTCTCCTGGATTGAGCTTGACCGCCTGATCCTGATATTTCACTGAAACTAATCCGTCTACCACAACCACATCTGCAGTATTGGTATCATCTGCTTTCACATTGAAGGATGTACCTAAAACCATAACATCAATGGACTGAGTGTGAACAACAAATGGTCTTTCACTATCTGGTGTCACCTTAAAAAATGCTTCCCCCTTCAACGTGACTTCGCGCACTTCATCCGCAAATCCATCAGCATATTTCAGCTCACCACCTGCCTTGAGTGTAACAACCGACCCATCACTCAATTGCTGAGTGATCACCGTATCGGTGGCCATCAATGTAAGCTGTTCACTTTTTGTAAGTTGAAAAACAACAAGCGCAACGGATATAACCAGGGCAATAGAAGCGGCCACCTTAAGTAAAGTCGGAAATAAAGATTTGCTTTCCG
>JAHCMM010000194.1 GCA_019192515.1 Cyclobacteriaceae bacterium SS2 | reverse complement strand
CTCAGGTTTTGTTTATTCAATTGGTCGAAGAAAAAAGGTCTTAACGCACGGGTAGAATCAATCTCTTTATAATCCTCAGAACTATAGCTTTCTGAGCTGGAAAGTACTGTTTCAAAGTAAGACTGGTCATCTACAAAATATGTATGGGTAATACCAGCGGCATACATCCCCGTCTTGGTAAAATCATCATAACCATTGAAGTAGTCTGAGTGGGTCGAATCGGGCAGGTAGGTCTCTGTCACATCGGATAACCCACCAATACCCCAGATCGAAAATGTTCCCGCTTTCTTAGTTGGTAGATTTACCTTGAATGATAGATCCTGGTAGTTGGGCAGAGCATTTTCAGACACTTCAATATTCAGATTGTTCAATAGCGATAGTGTTGAATACCGATAGTTGAAAAGGTATGAACCCCGGTAGTTTTTGCTAAATGGACCTTCTGAAGAGATATCAAAACCCAACACTCCAGCCTGGAAGGTATGCTCATACTGTTGGTTGTTGCCATTTCTAAGTTTAAGATCAAAAACTCCTGACAGGGCATTGCCATAGTCTGCTGAAAATGCCCCGGTATAAAAATCAGAGCTACCTAGCATATTAGAGCTCAGGATGCTGATGGCACCTGATGAATAGCCTTCTTCAGCAAAGTGGTTTGGGCTGGGTATCTCCACACCTTCCAGCTTCCAAAGCAACCAGTTTGGTGAGTTACCTCTGATCACGATTTCATTGGCTGCATCATCAGTAGCTGCTACACCCGCAAATACCTGGGCCATTCGGGCAGGGTCACTAATGCTTGCTGCATAGCGTTTCGTTTCCTCTGCATCGAAAGATTTACCACTCACGACAGCCATTTCATTCAACATTTCACCATTGGTGGTTACCACTATTTCTTCCAATGAGGTAAGACTTTCAATGAGTGGAATGTTGAGAATAGTCTCCTTTCCGGACCCCAACATAACTTCCGAAACAAAAGCATCCTGGTATCCCACAAAAGATGCTTTGATGGTGTAGCGGCCCAAAGGCAGGTTGTCGATGATAAAGTTACCATCCAGGTCTGAGGTAGTGCCTCTTACAGGGTCAGTGCCCATCACCTGGATAGTGGCAAATGGTAATGGAGATTTGGCGTCCTGATCAATGACCTGGCCCCGCAATGTTTGCTTCAGTCCAGGCACTTCCAGTTCGGACTCCGGAACCAGTCTTTTGTCAGGTGTAATGACAATAGCATTATTGATTCTTTTATAGGTAAATCCACTGTTTTCCAGCACCTTGTTGAGTGCTTCATCCAGTGTAGCTGCTTTTATGCTAATATGTTTTTTTGATGCTGTGGCAATCACCTCATGATTGAAGATGAAATCAATGTTAGTTTGTTCCTTGATAGCTTCCAGTGCTTTTTCCAGCGTAGCATCTTTAAGTTCCAGGCTAATTAGTTTTTGCTGGGCCTTCACCGGGTGCATGACTAACACAATCGCTAGCATCATCCCAAATACCACTATTGCACTCCGTGTAAATCCCCGAAGGTTAGAATAATGCGTACAATTCAATAGTTTTTTCATAACTTTAATAATTGAAAGATTTTAACAGGTCTTTTAAATGATTAATCAATGGGAAATGTGTCCGCATTTCCCGTTTTTTTTTATTTTACTACAATTGTTTTTCCATTTGTTTCAAAACGGATGTTGGATGTAGCTTCCAACATTTGGAGGATGGATGAAATAGGCTGATCACTGTCCAGCCTACCTGTGAAATGGTAATTCACCGCATCTTTATTTTCAAATTCATAATTGAAGTCATACCATCGGGATAGTCGCTTGATGACGATATCCATATTGTCACGGTTGAATTCAAATTTCCCGTTGATCCAGGAAGTATATTGGGACGTATTGACTTTCTCCACAGTCAATTGATTGCCTAATAGCTTTGATTGCTCTCCAGGAGCCAGCACCGCCTTCCCACCTGGTGCCTCTATCTGAACTTTTCCTTCTACAAGTGTTGTCAGAACAGCTGGCTCATTGGCATAAGCAGACACATTAAACGAGGTACCCAATACCCGGATATTTTGTTGTTCATTGGAAACGATAAAGGGTTTTCCATTATGCGTGACCTCAAAATAGGCCTCGCCTTGCAGGTACACGGTACGGGTACTATCTGAAAAACTCACCGGGTATTTCAGGCTTGATCCTGCGTTTAATGTAACCCTGGTTCCATCGGAGAGTCTAACTGAATAGCGACCTCCGTATGGGGTAGTAAGTATATTGAAAATCATAGCCTGAGCTTCAGAAATATCATCTGAAGAGGCATAAATAAGGCCGGAATATTCATTCTTTATCGTGGATGTACCTTGCTTTACTTCCTGAAAAGCCTCACTTTCCTGTAATTCCACTGTACCCCCATCCGCCAATGTCAAAGTAGCTTTTTGAACCCCGGGATGTACTTGCTCGTCGATTGATGAAATGGCATCTTCATTGCTCAGCATGAAGTAATAGACGATTGCTGCAGAGGCCAACAATGGAAGTAGTAGCGTAGCAGCATATTTCAACAACCTTACTGGCTTAAAGGGGACCACCTTCTTTTCCGCAAGGTGTTTGTCTATTTTGGAAAACGATTTTTCAGCATTAAATTTTTGATACAGATCAATTCGGTCAACCAATGCACGGTTGTTCGTAAGCTTCTCAAACAAATCTCTGTTTAAAGAATTCTTTTCCAGCCAGGTAGTCAGCGTCTGCTGTTCTGTGGCAGTGAGCTCACCTTTGTGCGACTTAACAATCAGATCCGAAATATTGAAAGAAGACTCCATAATTCTTGATTATGAACCTTAAACAACCTCGACTTGAAACCGGGTGAAGTCCGGAGGAAAAAAAATTGAAGTTTCTTTTTAGAAGGTTAACAAAAAATCATACAGAACCGGATCAAGCTTAGCTTTTAACCTGGCATAAGCAATCTTTTTCTGGGTTTTCACTGTATTTTCAGATATCCCCAAAATCTCCGCAATTTCTCTGTTTTTTAGCCCCTTCAGCACCAAAGCCATGATCTTGTGAGCTCCTTCAGGTAATGCTTTTATCTCTTCATACAACTGTCCGAATACTTCTTCTTCAATAACTCTTCTGCTAAAGTCCTCATCATCATGCAGTTCATGAATAACAGAAGACTCATGTTTTTGAACGACCAGTTGATGTTTGATGTGGTTCAGGCATTTATTCCTGACGGTGGTATATAGGAAAGATTTTAAAGCCTGAGGGTGGGTAAAATCAGTCCTTTTGTCCCATAAACTGATAAATGTGTCCTGCACAATATCCTCAGCGATGGCAACATCATTAATGTATTGATGACAAAATGCACAGAGTCGATGAAAATACTGGTGAAACAGTTGATTAAGACTGTTTTTATCCCCGGTTTTGAATCTTTCAATGAGTTCCATTAAACCATCTTACCAAATATGATTGGTAAGTCAAGAAGTAATTTATGAAGCTTCCGGGAATTTTAGCGAATAGTTAGGTGGAATAGATGGAAATTATCTGCTAGAACTTTTTTGGCTCTTGTTTTACATATCTGATCCTAAGGATCCTGATTTCCGTTTCAGTATGTCTATAAGTTACTCTCAATGAATATTTTTCAAATGCTCTGTAATTACCTGGATTATTGATTTTAAACTTATCCAAAGGATATTTCTGTGGATGTTTAGGTAACTGATCAATAATAATCTCTATCCCATTTTTTACTTTCTCAGCATTGGAATAGGAATCCTGCAACTGGCAGCTTCCTTTTTACCACTTCTTCATTTGTTCCTTTAGCTCTTCATGGCTTATGTATTCCCCTCTATCCATTTCAGCTTCGGCTTCATCGATTTCCTTATTGTATTGCTCAATACTGATGTGCTCATCTTTACCTTTCAATCCAAAATCAACAATATGTTTTATTGCTTGTATCAAAGATTGGTCATTAATCATTTTCTATAGCTTAAAGTTAACGAAATTATCCCGTTAGATACTGAATAAATTTTCAATCATATATTGCTTTACAAGCACAAATCTAAATTTATATACCAAGGATGTTCCTCCCTATAGTATGTGCAAGTCCCAGGAGGGTAAGGGACTCCTGATATACTGATGGATCGATATCAGGTGGCAATAGCAGGTAAGGCGATATCTTATATTTCTTGGATAGCATGATAGCATAAGGTGAGTCTTGCCACACTCCCATCAGCTGTTCATCTCTGATCAGTATTGATCGGAAATACTGCCCACTATAAACCACAAAAAAATGCTCCCCATTAAGGACTCCTTCGATTGTGAAGTCAGTTGGAGTTTCAACAGCACCATATCTTTTGATTTTGTCTTTTAGCCATTCGAGGTCCCCAAAATATTCATTCCATTCTATCCAATCCAGATCTAGTCCTAGCTGGTTTTTCCAGGTAATTCCTCTGGGATCCTCTCCCCTTTTAGTGACAATATAAGCACCCAGCGTATCCTTTTGATCGATAAACAAACCCCAGGCACCACTATCCAGATGCAAAATTAGCTGCTCAGTCGTCTCAAGTGTTTTACTCCCATCTTCACTCCTTACCCTTTCCCTGTTCTTTTCATATAGCCCAGTAACAATCAGAGGGATTTTGATATTTTTTCCTGTCATATTTAATTCATTGGGGAAAATCCAAAGCGACTCAAATGAAGAACCAGTATGAAGGCCGGTGATCAAGGTAATTATACCTCCTGAAAAATTCTCCTTTCCCTGATTTGGAGGTTGGGAGAATGGCAAAGCCTTTCCGGTATTAAGCTGCACCTCAGATACAGTGGCCGCATTTAGGGTATAAGTCCCCTGCATGATCTTGAAACTGGTAAAAGGAATAGAATCCAGCGATTGCGCTCTGAGCTGCATAAAGCTGACAAAAAGCATACAAAACCAAAGGCAAATGCTTTTCATAATACAAGTGACTGTATCCTGAAATATACTGGGAATACGCTTATGTGGTTGCAGTTTTAGGGAGAATTGTTTATTCTGGGTTCTTGGTGAAATCGGTACACTTGATTTTCACACCTCTTCCACAATAAAAAAGCCATCATCCCCTTCCGGCTGATACAATGGCATGAAAATCAATCCATCAGTCGGGGCTTTGATCACACCCCTTACATCAATAGCAAGCTCCTGATCTTTATGGACCGGTTGGAAATTGTGAAATCCCGGATACATCCTGAATCCATCTTCAGGCCTTACCTGATGACGATGGAGGACTTTGACCCTGGAAGGTAAATTAGCCCCCATAGCCGCAAGGTGGCTTGAATAATGATCTTCCTGATGATGATCGTGCTTTGTTACACATCCAGCAGTCTCTAAAATCTCCCACAGTCCGGACGTATGAAGTCGATAGGCCTCTGTAGGTCCTATCAAGCCGCCTTCAAAGGCAAATGCTACATGACCTCGGTTCGAATAGTAGGATAACAAGGTGCCTTCTAAATATTTATGAAGATCCACTATAACCGGAAGCTTAAGAGCCTGCACAATTGGGTGGTTACCCAGTTCCTCAGGGACCACAATAAAGTTTCCTTTTTCGGAGGATGTGCCATGTAGGTCCACCATTACCCTTAGATCGAAATCTCCGGTATCTTCCTGATTGATTACTTTATATAAGGATCTGAGTTCTTCATCCTCTGCCCCGGTGTGTTTCCCTTTTTTTAAAACTTCCTCAACAAATTCCTCAGTCCAGCACCTGTTAAGATCATAGTCAATAAATCGCCTTCCAGAGAGAATTGCCTTTAGGTTACCAGCTATTCCAACCAGTTTCCCCCTGAAAGATATATTATGTTTGACTATAGCACTGTAAACATTTTGAAATGCATGAAGCCCTAATTGTTCATTTCCATGCACGCCTGCCAAACAAATGATCAATGGGCCGGGTTGTTGTCCTTCTATTTTACCCAGTATCCGCTCCATGATCAGTCATTTAAGGGAATCATATTCATTAAACTAGAGGCAATTTTGAGAAAATCACCTTCAGAAATAATACCGACAAGTTTTTTATTCTTCACAACAGGCAAGCAATCAACATCCTCGGATTTCATCAGGCTGAGGGCATCACTTACAGTGGCTTCAGGGGGTATCGTAATCGGATTTTTGTTCATGATTTCCCTGATCACTACATTTTCTCCTGGGTTGACATTCATTTTCTTACTGTAATACTTCAATAGGATCCCATAATCCACAATACCCTTCAACTGACCCTTATCATCTTCTATGGGGATATGCTTCACTTTCTGCCAGTTCATGATGTCAGTGACCAATTCAGGAATATCATTTTGCTGCGCGGTAAATACATCAGTAGTCATAAACTCCTCAACGAGCATGGTATGAGGAAACCAACCCTTTATGCTTTCAAGTGAGGCCAGCCCCCACTCATGAACCGGAATACCCTTCTTTTGATTGGATAACATACAAGATGTCAATGCGACAGCAATCTCCTCCCTGGTGGTACCTTTGATCATCTTTGCGTGGGAATTGATCATCCATTGAGTACCTGTTTGTCCCGTTTCTACACGTTTTTTAATTATGTCAAGGTATCTGGTAATATCCTTCTCATTGATATCATGTTCTCTGAGGCCTTTTTCAGCAATTGGTAGCAACTCTTTTGTAATTAATTTGCGCACTGCTATTTTATGCCCACCTATCCAGGTAAAATCGGTATTTAATCCATCCCGCGCTGCGGAGAAGAAATTATCCTTTGCGTTATCAAAATCAAATTGTCGCGTAAAATCAGGATACTCCTGATCAAATGCTGACATCAGACCAAACCAAAAAGCTGCATTGGCCATTTGATCAATCACAGTCGGTCCCGAGGGTAATATCCTGTTTTCTATCCTCAGGTGCGGTTTACCATTAGGACTGATCCCATAGCAGGGACGATTCCATCGATAGACAGTAGAATTGTGGATGCTGAGTGCCTTTAATTGCGGAGTTTTTCCCTGATCCAGCAGCTCCATTACATCGTTAGAAAAATCGGTCATCATCATTACCCGAAACCTGGCAATGTCCTCCTTGTATAATTCCACAATTGAGTCTTTGAGCCAACTTGTCCCAAACATAACCCGCGGACATCTGTCACGGATATGTTCCCCTGTCACTCTGGTATCGATGCTCTGCTGAAACAAGGCGATACGGGTTTCACTCCACAATCGCTTTCCAAACAGAATCGGTGAATTGCAACTGACAGCTAATACCGGACCAGCTAATACCTGCGCAATATTGTATTTTTTGACAAAATCCTTTGGACTAACCTGGTAATGAACCTGAAAAGATGTATTGCAGGATTCCAGCATGGCAGATTCAATCTTGATATTGAGTTCATCAAGACCGATAATCTTCATCTCATACGTTTTTCCCCTAACCTTACTAATTGCCTTAGACAAAGCCCGATATCGGTCAATAGGCGTTAGGTTTTCCATCTCCAGGTCTGATTTCCGGATAGTGGGTAGAATGCCTGCTAAAACAAAATCTACATTGAAATGATCACCCACAGAGCGAAGCTTCTGCATTCTCTCATTCAGATTTGACTCCATTTGAGAAAGACAGTCACCCTTAAAAGCCAAAGGGGGAAGATTATTCTCTATGTTAAACAGGGCAAGCTCAGTGGTAAAATCCCCATTTTTCAGTTCATTAAGGAGTTGTAAGGACTGTGGAGCAGGCTTGAAATGTTGATCGATAATGCAAAATTCCTGCTCTGCCCCAATATGAATGGGACTATGATTGAACCAGTCTTCCTCAATCATCCGTTCCAGTGCATGAATGTCCTTAAGCAACCGTCGTGTGAATTCATTTAGCTGCTTTCGGGAAGTGATTTCAAAGACATTCAGACTGCCCATAGGATCAAGATACCCAAAAAAATGCTATCTACCCTATAGATAACCCTCCTGGAAGACTGATCTTAATCATATCTCCAGGAATATTATTGCATAAGAAATCCAGATAGATCGCTTATAAGCTGTCTACGGCTCTTTCCAGCTTTTCTTTTATCTCATTAGCTATTGAATGCAGGTTTTGGTTGTGTACAGCCTGCATAGATGCTACAGGATTGATTGATGCTACTTCAATGCCGTCATCAACCTGCTGAACGATCACATTACATGGTAACATTGTTCCGATTTTATCCTCCGCGGTAAGTGCTTTGAAAGCATATGGCGGATTGCAGGCCCCGAGGATCATATAGGGCCTAAAATCCTCATCAAGTTTCTTTTTGAGTGTTTCTTTGATATCAATCTGAGTCAAAACACCAAAGCCTTCCTTCTTCAAGGCATCTATTACCTGCTCAACGGCTTTTTCAAAATTTGTTTCTTTTATCTTTTTTGAATGATAGTATTCCATGTGCTTTTTTATTCAATTGTACGGAATACACCCTCTTTTCGAGGTAACAATTGTTACAAACACATAAGTAGTTAAGCCTTAAACTTTCTATTACACGACTAAAATGCATAAACCAGGTTAAAAAAAGCCAAACACTTTCGCATTCGGCTTTTTCTATTGTTAGTAAGTAAGTTCGGTTTAATATCCCTGATTCTGGACAAGGAAGCCTGGCACATTCGATGCACCATCAATGGCCCTTTGTGGAATAGGGAAAAGTCGCTTATTCACATCCGTATTGGTTTTTTCTACCCATGTATCTTCATAGGTGCCAAAACGAATTTGATCAGTTCTCCTGAAGCCTTCCCAGTAAAGCTCAAAACCACGCTCACGATACAGGATATCCAGGTTCATCTCTGTCAGGGCAGCAGGAGTTTGTGCAGGTCTGGCATTTCGGGATGTTCTCACTGTGTTCACATCTGTCAAAGCTCCACCAGCATCACCATTTCGCAATTTGGCTTCTGCTCGCATCAGGTATATCTCTGCCAGTCTCATCATGACAAGATCCACACTGCTGAAGTTATTACCATTTGGCGAAGTACGGCTAAACTGGTATTTACTACACCTGTAACCCGTATTATGCAAGCGGCCATCATTGGTGAAATCGACCACTTCCGTATGATTTACATATCCGGTAGGGTTGTTTCCTTTTGTCTGAGCAACCGGATATATCCTTACAGTACCGTCACCACAATCTAGAAACTGTCCATCATCTCCCTTTCTGGGGCCCCACTGGATTCCCCTTAGAATCCCTCTGTCCATCTCAAATTGAGTAGGAACTACGCAATAGTAGTGATCTTCATCATTATCTGGTGTAAGACCAGACAGGTCCTGTAGTGCAGGAGGAACAATGGTGTTCTGCTGATAGAATCTTGCATCCACATCAGCAGGATCATCCGAACCATAAGCTTCTACCCAGGTTTGATAAAAGTCTGATGTGATAGCCGGGCCATCGGTACCATCGGCACTCGGATGCTCAGGTCGAGGAAACATAGAACCGGCAATAGACCAGTAGGCCCACCGACTGTGTTCCCTGTTTAGCACGCCTCTTTGATCTAAAGCGAATATGAGCTCAGGATTGCTATTGTTTTCATCATTAAACAACTCAAAATATTCAGCTGACAAAGAATAATCTCCTGAATTGATGATGTTGTTGGTGTACTCAATAACCTTATCCATATCTGCTTGAGTGAATGAAGGTGTACCGTAAGGATCACGATAAACAGCAGCATTCAGATGTAGTCTGGCCAAAAATCCCCATACAGCTCCCTGAGTTAGTCTGCCCGGACCTTTATCCGTATTGATAACATCTACCACAGATAATAAATCATTTTGGATATAATCAATCGCATCCTGTCCCCTCAATATCACAGAAATATCATTGGAACTTTCACGTTGGAATGCAATTCCCCAACCATCCAATGACAGCATATTAAGATAGGCCCTTAATGCAATCATTTCATACAATGCACCCGATGCTTCGGAATTACCCGATTCAGACAAAGGTCTCAAAGCTTCAATGGCAGCCACTGCCCTGGAGATATTCTTGGTCAATTCATTCCAGGAATCGGTCACCAGGTCATTACCAGAAGTGATCTCATGCTGGTGGACCGCCATAAATTTACCCCCATCAAACCAGTCTGTACCACCACGATAAGGTAGTATGGCTTCATCAGCCGCTAAAAGCTGAAGACCGTAGTAATTTGTGTGTCTCCAGGTCCAGGAAATTTGCCCATAGGCCGGAGCAATCGCTCCACTGATCGCATCGGCATTTCCAAGACCAGTCAAAGATTCGTCAAGCACATTTTCTTCAAGGTCTGTACAACCTATTACAGACAGGCAAAAGATGCTAACAAGTATTTTATTTAAAATTTGATTTTTCATTTTCATAAATTTTCTCATTGAATAATGAAGTTGGTTTGGCAGAATATTTATGATATAAAATGCCATTCAGACTTCAGGTATTTAAAATGATACATTTAGTCCCAGCATAACTGTCCTTGCTCTTGGATAGGTAAACCTGTCAATACCAAAGGTCTGAACACCACTTATTGCGCTACCTGTATTCACCTCAGGATCGTATCCTGAATATTTTGTGATCATAAACAGATTCTGGCCAGTAAGGGTAACCCTGATCCGATTAACACCCTTGAGTCCCAAATCCGAGGGAGTCAATGAGTAAGACAAAGAAGCATTGTTTAACCTGAGAAAGTCACCGTCTTCAAGATATCGGGTAGATACCTCATTTGAGTTGGAGATGATCTCTTCAGGATATTGCATGGCAAAATCCGTGGTATTGAATGAAGAGGCCAGATTTCCCTTGTTGAAGATAGACATTGCGGTATGATTGTAGATCTTATTACCTGCAACACCATTAAAATTCAAGCTCAAATCAAACCCTTTGTACCCTGTATTCAGGTAAAATCCATACAATACATTGGGTAGTGCTGTCCCGACAACCTTACGATCATTTTCAAGATTCTGCCCATCTGGTACGACATCCTCGAATATATTTAAGCCATCAGTACCGATGCCTTCAAATACTTTCATATAAAAGGCTCCAATAGGCTCACCATTGATATATCCATTGATAGTTGCACCAGTTTGCCCTGCACCCTGTGCCGCTCCACTGGTCAATACCTGGAATGGTGAGTTGATCACTTCATTGTTGATGAATGAAATGTTACCGCCAATGTTGAATTTCAATTCATTCCTTGGATTGCTCTTATAATCGAGATTCAATTCAATACCTGAATTCTTGATTTGCATATCAGGAATGTTTGTCCAGTAGGTAGAAGTTGGCTGAATAGGGTCAGCCGGCACAACTTCTAACAGGATGTTTTCTGATACCTTATTGAAATAATCAACTGTACCACTCAACCGGAAATCAAACAAAGTAAAGTCAAGCCCGATATCTGTTTGTGTAGAAACCTCCCATTGCAGATCAGGATTAGCCAGTCGGGTGAAAATAATTCCGTAAGGATAGTCATCTAGTGTTGTTGCATTTGGATCCAGTGGGTAAGTGTCATTATTTGATTTACTCTCAGTGTAACTTTCCTTAGTGATTTTAGATGGAATCTCCTGGTTACCTGTCTGACCCCAGCTGGCTCTAAGCTTCAGATTATCAATCAAACCACCTGTAAAAAATGATTCCTGGGTAATGTTCCATCCTGCAGCAAAAGAAGGAAAGTATCCGTATTTATTGTTCTTTCCAAACTTGGATGATCCATCTGCACGCATTGTTGCTGTAAGTAAATACTTACTTTCATAGCTGTAGTCCAACCTTCCAAAGAAAGATTGAAGCTCATTTTCAACCGCATATGAATTCAAGGTGGTAGGCTGTTCTTGCGTGCTAATCTGATCCTGATAAATAGGTTCTACATCATTGTCAGCAAAACCAGTCAATGAGAATGCTTTCTCATGCTCAAAGGTCCTTTGGTAGGAATGACCTCCTAAAATAGTAGCCGAGTGAGATCCTGATTCCAGCACATAGGTCAGCGTGTTTTCCACCAGGCTATTTTCATTTCGCTTGGCAATAGATGTTAATGATCCCAGTTCCGACCCTTCCAATAACGCGTAAGGTTCAGTCTGGATGTCTCTCGTCGTTGTAGAATAATCTACTCCAAGATTCAGCTTGTACGTAAGACCCTTGATGATTTCTAATGAAGGAGTCACATTAGCCAGAATTCGATTATTGACAGCTTCATCCTTATAAATATCATAACGTACCAGTGGATTGAGCATATCTTCCAATGGAGTTGGGACACCATTCGTTTGTACAGGAATTGTAGGATTTAGCTGTAACATATCCACCACTGTTGAAGTCATATCAGGCCTCAGATTTTTTGTTTGAGCGCCTGTAAAATTATAAGCTACTTTCAGCCGTCCATTGAGTGCCTCCTGGTTCAGGTTTAACCTTGCAGAGTAGCGTTGTAAATTGCTGTTCTTCAGAATTCCTTCCTGATCCTGCACTCCAATAGAAGCGAAATAAGAGAAGCTTTCACTTGCTGCTCCACTGAGAGACAAGTTGATGTTGTTTGAACGGCCTGTTTGTGACAATTCCTCCTGCCAGTCAGTATTTCCACCAAAATCTCCAATTGTACCGCCAGCAGCAGGTACCTGCGTGCGGAACTCACTTGGTGAAAAGACATCTATCGTATTAGCCATAGAAGACCAGGCAGTGGATAAGTCNAGGTTAACCTCAGTTTTCCCTGTTTGACCTTTCTTGGTAGTGATTACAATAACCCCATTCGCGGNTCTTGATCCGTAAAGCGCACTGGCAGATGCATCTTTCAATACTTCGATACTGGCAATATCCGCAGGATTGATAAAGTTTAAAGGGTTACTGGCCACTCCCGTAGAAGAATTGTCCAGCACAAAACCATCTACTACATATAGAGGAGTAGTACCTGATCTTAAACTGCCCACACCTCTGATGATAATGTTCTGAGCAGCTCCGGGTTCTCCACTGGATGATGTTACATTGACGNCGGCTACTTTTCCCTGAAGCAGTTCACCAGGATTCATTACAACACCCTTGTTAAAATCTTCCTCCTTCACAGAAGAGATCGAACCGGTCACATCGGATTTCTTCTGAAGACCGTAGGCTACAACTACCACCTCATTAAGTTCAGATAAATCCTCTGTCAGGAAAATGGTAAAATTGGTTTGGTTACCAATCGTAATCTCCTGAGTTTGAAACCCGACAAATGAAATCACAAGAGTCGTAGCATTATCAGGGACTGTCAGCTTCCAGTTTCCATCTATATCGGTAATTGTACCCTGGCTGGTACCTTTTACTGTAACGGAAGCACCAATCAGTGCTTCACCGGTTTCTTCATTGACAACTTTTCCCTGAATATCCTGGTCAACAGCCTCTTTGATGATTTCCACTACCTGGTCTGCTCCACTTTCCCTGGCTTTGATGAAAATATTATTATTTACCCTTCGGAAAGACAATCCGGACTGCTCAGAGATAGACTTCAGCAGATCGCCCAACAGGAAATCTCCGGATGGAAGGTCTATTGTGAAAGAAGAATTAGTCAACAGTTCCTGATCAATATATGAGAACTGAAAATCCGTAGACTTTTCAATCCTGCTTAATACTTTGTCCAGTCTTGTTGGCTTTTTCAGGTCAAGGGATACCTGGATTTCGTTAACGCTTCTGTTTTGAGCTCTCGTATCTACAGCAAAAGCAAGCGTGTAGAAGGAGAGCTGAAGAATAATGCCATAAATGCACAATTTTGACATTTTGAGTAGTAATTTTCGTAGTTTTGACTCCATAAAAATTGGTTTTTGGTATTTGTTTATCAAAGACTTCTTGCCCACTGACCTGGTTCCATTTTAGCCGATGAACAGGGACGTGGGTTTTTTTTAATTCAATTCCAATTATATTCTAAATTGCTCTTTACTAAATCATGCTATTATCATCTAATTGTTATCATTAAATAAGTTTACTATTTTGTATTGAGTATCACCTGGTTGCCTTCTACCTCATACCTGAATTGATAGACAAAGGATAATCCCTTAAGCACCTGGTTGAGGGTAGATTCTTTGAATTGACCGGAAAACGTACCGATCTTTTCAAAATCACCATTTACTTCAACCTCTACCCCAAACCACCTTTCTATCTCAGTAATTATCTCAGGGAAAGGCTTGTTATTGAAATAGATGATTTTATCCTTCCACCCAAATGCCTGGAGGTCATCCACCTTTTCGATTACAAGTTTTTGGTCAACTTCAGAATAGGTAGCCATTTGATGGGGTGTGAGCATAGCCTGTTCGCCGGTAGCGCTGGTGAATGAGACTTTACCGGTGGCTACTGCGACACACGAAAGTTTCTCTTCCTGGTAAGTGCGTACATTAAATGAAGTGCCTAACACCCTTACCTCATCCTCTTTGAATCTCACAATAAATGGCATTTCAGGATTGTGGGCTACCTCAAAAAAGGCTTCTCCTGTCAGCCTCACTTCCCGGACTGAGCCTGTAAACTGATCCGGATAACTCAATTTTGATCCTGAGTTCAATGTGACCATTGACCCATCCGGAAGTTTGGTTGTCACCTTGGCTCCAAAAGGAGCTTCGTTTTCAATTTGCTGAATCTGGGTAATTGACTCATCAATCAGCTGATCTTCTGAAATGCTGTAAGTCAGGAAAGCTACAGATGCAGCGATGAGAACCGCCGCTGCTATCTTCAGGTAGAAAGCAATATCAGGTTTGTTCTGTGAAACCTGGGTAATTGGCTGTGATCCTTGATGGTGATGTTCTGTTTTTAACTTAAGTTCTGACCAGACAAGCTCTTTTAGCTGTGCTGATTCATCATCACTGTGCATTGAATAGCCCTGTAGCTTATTCAGGATAGTCTTGTTCATAGAATCTTTTTTGACCCATTCCTGAAGCTCATTCCACTCTTCCTGATTTAGCTGTTTATTGAGGTATTTGAATATTAACTCTTCCATTTGTTGCCCGGGGGATAACCCCAATTCACCTAAAGGAGCATAATCAAATGGTTGAAGGAGGTAATTCTTATAAAAATTTATGATCAAACAGGAATAATAGCCATTAAGGCATCAATACGTATAGCTATTATCCCATTTATTTGAAGATTTCATAACCGAATGTCCCAGCTAGTAGTATAATTTGACCGATAAGCCGGATATCCGGATGTGAATCACTTTCTGAATCCATATAAAACTTAAGTATCTCAGCTCTTAATTTGCTTTGGGATCGTTTGAGCTGGCTCTTTACCGTGGTGACCGAGATGCCCAGCTCTTGTGCAATTTCAGATTGAGTCAGCCCATTTTCTCTGGCCATTCTGAAAATCAATTGTCCCTGATCCGGTAGGGCATTTATAATATTATCTAAAACATCTTTTAATTCCTTTTCCAGAAGCAGTTCCTCTGGATTGATGTATTCGATCGTTTCTAAAACCAGGTCAAAGCTGTTGTCAGATGTATCTGCTTTTCGCTCTTTAGCCAGCATCTGAGTCGCCCTGTTTTTGATGGAGACTAAAAGATAAATTTCCAGATTCTCAATCCTGGAGAGATCTGTTTTATTCTTCCAGAGATGGAAAAAAAACTCGGATACAACATCTTTTGCCATACTTTGAGAACCACAAATGGCCCGTGCATAACCATACAGCTTTTCAAAATATCTCCGATAGATTGCTTCGAATTTCTGAGATCGGAAATTATCCGGATCACCTTGGATATTTGATATGTCTGTATTTTCTGAGGACATCTTTTAATAATTCCTTAAAGCATATGCTTAATCATAATCCAAATTAAAGGATTTACATCGAACCAGTCCTTTCTTTCTATAGTTAATTTACGTCAACCTTTAGTTTGTTCTCCTACTTAATTGACCTTTTAATTACCTTTGAACAATAGCGATACATTTAAGTGATTCACTTTTTTAAAGCATATCTCAATCGGCCAATAAGTATTCTACTTGGAATATATATGATCAACCTGTCTATTGATGCTGCTGACATGGAAGGCAACTTTGATCCTATGGTCAATGAGATAGAATCTGTCTTAGAACTGGTGGTAGAAGTAGTTATGGATAAGGGGGATGTTCTTCCGGAACATGATGAACCTGATCCTGAATCCAGGAGTTGCTTTCTAAGCCTGGATCACATCATTCCCATGGGGGCTTTTGAATTTTTAGTCCTGATTGATTTTATCCTCCAGGTAAACACTACTGGACTGCATTCAAACTACAACAGCCCATTCATATCGCACACTTCTCCACCCCCAAAAGCCTAACCACTACTCTTTCGATGCGCTCCAGATTCTTGGCGCTTTAATCATTTTATTTTAACACCCTCTTCAGGAGTGAGGCGGTAAATCATCTACCTAAGTCATTCCTATACGGAACTAAATCTAATATCGATGTCAATACGATTAGTAGAAATTGATGATGACGGAAATACCCGTTCAACCAGGTCACAAACCTTTAGGATTGTGCCTAGAATACATGAAAAAGTAATTTTAAAAGGACCAAATGGTGATTACCTGGTCTATGAGGTAGTAGACATTCACTATTGTCCTGATATCAGTGAAAGGGAGATTACTCTATTTATAGTCTATACGGGCACTCCTAAAAACGTGATAAACAGGATCAAAAGAATGCTTATGTAACAACTTAAAAAAAAACATACAGTATTTGTCCGGCAAATAGCAGACTGGTCGTCATAAGCTTAAATATCTTTAAACATACAAATGAAATTATTATGGAAAAATTTATGCTAATCTTTCATGGCGGCCAGTATAATGATTTGAGTCCTGAGGAAATGCAGGGGAAAATGGGTCAGTGGTTTGCCTGGATCGAGAAACTCAACAAAACGCAGCAATATCTTTCAGGAGAACCGCTTCTTCCGGGAGGAAAAGATGTGAAAGGTCCCAACGGGAAGACTGTAACCGATGGTCCTTATACTGAAGGGAATGAAGTGGTGGGAGGATATTTCCTTATCACTGCAAAAGACTATGATGAAGCTGTCACCATTTCAAAAGATTACCCTGATTATGATATGGGAGGTTATGTGCAGGTACGCCAGGTTATGAAAATGGACGAATAACATCATTACCTGTATGCAGAAAAACAGCCACCATATCGAATCACTGGTTGATCATCTCTTTCGCCATGAATCAGGAAAGATGGTGGCTGTTTTATCCCGAATTCTGGGGCTTCAAAACCTGGAAGCTGCTCAGGATATAGTACAGGACACTCTCATTACTGCTTTGCATAGCTGGAAGAAAGGCAAAGTACCCGAAAACCCTGCGGGCTGGTTGCATAGGGCTGCTAAAAACAAAGCGATTGACTTTCTGAGAAGAGAGCGGACCTTCAGGAAGATAGCTCCCGACTATGCATATATAATGGATTCTGATTTTGCGCTCTCCTCAGCTTTCCACAAAGTGTTTCTGGAGGATGAGATCAGTGATAGTCAGCTACACATGATGTTTGCCTGCTGTCACCCGGAGATTCCCATAGAATCACAAGTTGCATTGACGCTCAGAACATTGGGTGGACTAAGTATCAGTGAGATTTCTCATGCTTTTTTAACAAGTGAGGATACCATTTCCAAAAGGATTTACCGGGCCAAAGAGAAATTAAGGGCGATGGATATCAGCATGGATGTTCCACAAGGGGATGCATTACCCGAACGATTGGATGCCGTACTTAAATCGATCTATCTGCTATTTAGGGAGGGGTATCACTCCTCCCACCCTGATCAGCTTATCCGGGAAGATCTTTGCCAGGAGGCAATGCGTTTATGTTTTCTCCTTTCCGAGCATAGGTTGACTTCAAAACCGAGGGCCCACGCTTTGATGGCCTTGATGTGTTTTCAAGCCTCAAGACTACAGACTAGGCTTGATGATATGGGGCATATTGTATTGATCCGGTATCAGGACCGGACAAAATGGTTTAAACCGCTAATTGAAAAGGTTTTTATTACCTGGAGAGATCTTCCGAACCATTTGAGGTTTCAACCTACCACCTGGAAGCACTTATCGCGTCTTTGCATGCCTCTGCACCCACTTACGATGCAACCGACTGGCCAAAAATCTATGAATTCTACAAAATGCTTTACACTATTGACCCAAATCCGATTGTAGCTATGAATAAAGCTATCGCTTGTGCATATGCTATCGGTTTTGATGAAGCCTTGAAAGAATTAAGGGCTATTAATGGCCTGGAAAAACACCCTGTTTACCTGACTTCATTAGGTGAGATCCATTTTGAACTGGGTGATGTCTTAAGTGCAAAAGAGAGCTTCAGGCTGGCCATGCAATACACAGATTCAGAGCCCGTAAAAATTTTGCTTAGCGAAAAGATTGATAATTGCAAAGTCAACAGCTCCAATGGATTGAGTGTAAAATCACCAAAGCCCTAATGGCTTTAAAGAACCAAAACCCCTAAAAATTTCGTATCACAACCAAAAAATAGCTAGTTCTAGTGATCTAAAAGCAGACATTTCACCATTTCTAGGGATTGCGCACTGATAGCAGTGAGATCATCTTTGCAATCTTGAATTAGTCTCTCTAATAAGATTCACTCGTCTCTTACATCACACTTAAGATTAAAACTGGCATAGGGTTCTTATCATTTTAAACTATGGCATCAAATTCAAACGGGAAAAGGGTTCGAAAATTTTTAAACGACATTCATCTTTGGCTTGGCCTGGGCTCGGGTCTTATCTTATTCATCGTATGCCTGACAGGTACTGTCTATACGTTTCATTCTGAAATTGATGAGTGGCTCAATGGTGATAAGTATTACGTTGAAGTTCCCTCGACTCCTCCCTTGTCTATTGAAGCATTCACAGAAGTACTTGGCCAACAAATTGAAGGGCAGGTGGCATCCGTGACTATTTCGCCTGATGCTGAAAGATCCTATCAGTTTTCCGTGCGAAAAGAAGGCGAACGACGAGGCACCACATTCCTGGTCAATCAGTATACGGGAGAAGTTATAGGTGACACCAAAAGCGGAGCTTCGAATTTTTTTATGGTCATGTTTCGTCTACATCGTTGGCTACTAATGGATACCAGCATAGGTCGGCCAATTGTAGGCTGGAGTACTGTCATCTTTGTTTTTCTGATCCTCACAGGGCTGGTGATCTGGGTACCACAAAAGGTGAAGTCATGGAAACAGGGACTCAAAATCAAGTGGAGTGGCAACTGGAAAAGAATAAATCACGACCTGCATAACGCACTAGGATTATATACCGCTATTTTTCTGTTAATCATGGCTTTAACCGGTCTCCAATGGTCATTTGAATGGTACCGATCTGGTTTGCAAAGTATGCTTGGAGTGGAACAACCAGCAAGAAGAGCTGACGCCGGACCGGAGAAAGATCAAAATGAAGACCAGACTGTACTGGGTACTCCCCTTTCTATTGAGCAACTTATCCAAAGTGCAGATCAGGAGCTTCCTTACAAAGGAACCTATAGAATAGACATTCCTGAGGCCAATAGTAAGAACGTAAAAATTAGCAAGTATCATTCAGGATTCTTCGCATCTCCTGCCTCTGACAATCTCTCCCTGGATGTTTTTACTGCACGCGTTCAGTCAAAAGAAATATTCTCTGAAAAACCGTTCAATCTCCAGGTGGCCCGATCCATCAAAGCCCTGCACATTGGTGATGTTTTTGGCACTTTTTCAAAGATTATCTACTTTATATCGTGCCTGATTGCCACCAGTTTACCAGTAACAGGAACCTTGATCTGGATCAATAAATTGAAGAAAAAATCGAAGAAAAGGCTGAAAAAACAAGTTTTGATGGCCTCGTAATTTGTGAAACACCGGTGCATTCCAACCAATTTTTTCAAGCCTGTAAACACTCATTGGTTGTTAACATTTAGGTCATTTCCAACCAACTTGTTTGCACTCCCTAACAACGACCGGAAACTTCCAATAAACTAAAAGCTGATGCAAGTAACTGAAAAGTGAAGTTACTTTATCACTATAACAATCAGCTAATTAATGAAGTATCTAAGGCTATTTGGGATATCTGTGGTATCCTTATTACTTTTCCCGGGTTGTGATAAGGAAGAAGTTGTGCCTGAGCCGCAATTACCCATTTCTGAATTTATCTATAGTGGAGATAAGGATATAAACGGCAAACTTGAATCTATCCCGGTAACCATATTATTTGAAAATATATCTGAATTTACGGATTCAGTGGAATGGGATTTTGGTGACGGAGAAAAGTCAACCACTGAGAACCCTGAGCACACCTATACAGAAAACGGTGTGTACACAGTTTCACTGGTGGCCATGAACAATGACGGATCAGATACAAGCAGCGTAGAAATACGAATTGGTGTGGCTGCGTCAGACATGAGCATATCTACTACCAGTCAGGGCGTTACGGTGTTCTCTATAGAATACGCACTCGGAACAACTGATACAGAAGGAACAGCTACCTATTTTGTGGAAATATCTACCTATTCTGATTTCAGTCAAATGATAGAATTTTCGGATGAAGGTTCACAAAATCTTGTTGTTGAAAAAGAGCTTAGCGGTACTGGCACCTATCAATTCAGAGACCTCAAACCTGGCACCTGGTATTATTATCGCCTTCGGCAGGAGGTTTCCATTGATTCTCATACTTATGGTCCTTTTTATTCGGATACAAAAACCGCCAAGTTGGGAGCACTTCCGGCACCAGGTCTGACTATTGCCACATACACTGACAATGCCTGTGTACTTAAAGTAATGGCTTCAATCAACGAGCCTCCGGGAGAATCACTGTACCTCACCGGAAGTGATGTGGTGATAGAAGCTTCGTACTCACAAAATTTCTCAACAAAGTTCACCATGGATAGCTTCACTTCGGGATCTGCCACACAAGGAGAAAGCTTTTATTATCGAAAACCAGGTTCTACTATATTCCTCCGTGGCTGGTACGAATACAAAGGCAGAATGGCATTCTCTAATGTCATTCCATATGTTACAGATAATTATGTGGCAAATCTTAGTTCGAAGACATACAGCGGCACAACTGCCACGATCAATGTAGGAACCAATATGGTATTGATCGGGAGCCAGTCCGGCGAACATATTCGTTTTCTCGTACAGGATTATGCTCCCAACACATTAGATACCTATAGCATCATTCATTCAAGTTTTGAGTATGAAGATGAAAATGAAACAGATTTCATCGTGGTAAACACCAATGAGTTTCATGAAAAGGTAGTGCTAAAGGTCCTTGAAGAAACAGATACATATGTAATATGCCAACTGGTGAACCAGGATGATATGAGCACTGAATTGTATTACTCTTTGAGTACCGGGAGTTCCACAGAAAGCATCTTTTTGTCAGGGCTCATCTTTAAAGCTGAAAAAGTACAATAGTCCAGCTTTGGTTAAATATTTTGTTTAAATAAGGCCGGTAAAAGGATCCCATATTGTGAGGATCCTTTTTTTAAGCGCATCTGAACTCACCTGGTCATAGCACATTACGTATTTATTGATCAGGAATTACGGGAATTTTGGGATTTATTATCCATATTGTTAGTATCAAATTTGCTACTAAATCATAATTATGGGTTGGAAACTTTCAATTGAGCAAAGAATCCGGGCAGGTGTTGCACTGGTTATCGTTTTTCTATTGATCATTGCCACCAATCAGATAGATAGCCATCACTTCTCTATTGTAAGAAATACACTTACTACGGTATATGAAGACCGGATACTGGTCAAAAATTACATCTACAATATTTCCCGATTACTGGATAAAAAGCAAAACGCCTTGCGGTTTGAGAACCCCGGTCAGCTGGATAGTCTAAACAGCGCTTCAAATGACTCTATCCGGACCCTGGTTAGCAAGTTCGGCAAAACCTATCTTACGGAACAGGAAGCTGTACATTTTCAATCGTTGGAGAATAGCCTGAATTCGTTATTTAATTATGAATTGCAATTGAATACCGAAATCGTGGATGATAAGCTGCCTACCATTGACGTGATTGACAATTATTACGACAGGATCTTTCAGGATCTGGATGCCCTATCTAAGATCCAAATTGAGGAAAGTCAACGTGAAATCATGCAATCCAACAAGTCTATCGATACCAGCGATTTGATCTCGAAAATTGAAATAGGTGTTTTGATCTTAATTGGGATTTTGCTGCAGCTCCTGATTTTCCTTAAACCATTGAAGTAGATCTAGCTATCAAAATCACTTTCATTAAGTAGTGTATAGGAAAATATATCTCCGTATTCTGATGCAGATTTGCTGATCACAGAAAGAAATATATTAAAATCCAGGTCATCCTGAATTACCTGACATCCTGCACTATACGCTCCTACCCGCTCCACCTCGTTTTTAAAGCTTGTGGTATGACCATTCAATCCCAGTACATCCTCATAAATCGGGCCATCTATATCCAGCTCACCATCACGGTCATTGTCACGCCAGACTTTGAAGATACCTTCACCATGTTGCTGCATGGCTTTATAGCCTTTGTGATAACCTAGCTTCCAGCATCTGCGATATTGTCCGGGTATCAGTATTGCAGTACCATTCACATTGCCGAGGTTGTTTTTGAGCCAGTGCAATCCGGGTTTTGTAGTAGCCTTAAAAAGCAATAAGGTTTCATTGCCATAGTCATCCAGGTAAGCCATACCCATATGATCATTGAATTCATCTACAAGAGGTGCACTAGACCTTATTCCAAACAAGTTGAGATTGAACTGGCCGGTATCAAAAAACACATGCCCCTTAGTCCTGACTGTGTCCCGGAGTTTTGTATAGCTGAGTTCCAAATTTTAGGGATTCGTTGAGACGATAAAAATAAGAAACCACTCTGTATAATCAAACTATAAAGAGCGTACTAAAGCTCAGCGTATTTAGACATTCTTCTAACAAAGGCATCGCTATAACCGGTCTTTCTTAGTATCCTCATAGCATACATAGCTTCCTCAAAAGAGTCGTATAAACCAGTAAAAAATCGTTTTAACCCATCCTGTCCATTCAGATTGTTTACTTCTGCAGAACCAAGTAAATCAAAAAATGACTCTTCCGGTTTTCTTTTGATGGGCATGGCCAAGATCTGAACAGTATATCCATCAGGAAGATTATCTGGTTGTAATGAACTTAAGTTTTCGGTTGTAGTGGTAGGTTCCTCGACTGGCTTTTCTTTTGATTTCATCTGTACAGTAGCCTCTCTCAACTTCAGATGACTTGAAAGGATATCAATGTCGCCTTCTTTGTTTTCAACATAGGAAATCTCCCTACTTTGAAGATCCGCAATCTTCTTGGTTTTCGCCACATAATTTACGCTGTCGGACCATGATTCTTCAGCACTCCTGGGTACTGATGCAATGATTGGATTCTCTTCATAATCGTTCTTTATATCAACATTAATGTGTTTTACAGTCCTTTTATCTTCATTACCCTTAATGATTTCAGGATCAGGACTCATATAATCAATGAAAAAGTTAAACTCATTTTCATTTTTATCCTTAAAGAAGATATTGGCGATATAATCTCCCTCAAACAGATTCAATGAATCCTTGACAAATGTGATATGCATCTTTTTGTTGATGGGAACAAATATTTCATAATTGCCATCTGCATCCGTATAGCTTTTAAGGGTAGTTGAGTCGTACTTTACATCGATAAGCGCGTCCGAAATAGGTTGTTTATTATCATCCATCAGACGGCCCTCAACTTTGACTTTATTGAAATGATAGACCCGGTAAAGGTCCAGGGAACCATAACCCTCCAACCTGGTAGAGCTTAAATACGCCAGCTTACCTTCGGTAGTATAATAAATATCTTCGGCTACAGTATTGATTGGATATCCCATATTTTCCGGTGGTCCCCATGTATTCTTCTCATGATCATAAGTAGACTTAAACACATCAAATCCACCAATTGAATTGTGGCCCCTCGAGCTAAAGTAAAAGGTACTGTCTGAAGCAAGAAATGGAGAGTCTTCATCATATTCCGTATTGAACATCGAAAGTGGCTCTGGTTCAGTCCATCCTCCTCCCACTTCTTTTTGTGAAACAAACAGATCTAAATGAGCACCATCGGATTGATAATCTGAAGCAAAGAAAATGGTCTTCTCATCGGGAGTTATAAAGCAGTGAGTGTCGCTACCCTTGCCCTCATGGATAATAAAATCCTCGTCCTTTGACCAGACACCATTTTTTAGGGTAGAACTGTACAGTTGACCATCCTTGTAGGATATCATTTTATTCCCTGACTGGTATACCTGGACTGTGGCGTCATGAGACCTTTTCTTTTCAGCTTCGATATTTAGTGGAATAGCCTTTTTCCAGTTGTCAGATGAATCGATTTCAGTAGAATAGATTGTTTCAAAAGCCAGACCATCGACGTCGGTAACAGAGCTCTCCTCTTTCCTGGAAGTAAATAGCAGCTTATTGAAATCATTATACATCACTGCACTATACTCCAGGTTTTCGCTGTTGATGTTTTCACCAAAATTCTGTACCAGGATACCATCACCAGCACTGTAGCTTTCCTTTGCTCTGGCAACCCTACTCCTCAAATCTTCAATGTCAAAACCAGTAGAATCAGGAAAGTCGTTTATCAGGTTTTCGGCTTCTTCAAAGAACTCAAGATAGTAGCACGACAATATTCTAAGGTAGGTGATGAGCTCGTCCGGCTCTGTAACCTGTGACAGGATTTCATATGATTTTAGTGGCTCATCAAGCTCCAGGTAGCATGAGGCCAGGTAGCTTGATGTGCTATTGACATTCCATTCTGACTTCAAAAGTGTTTTGAACTGGTCTCTGGCATCAACAAAATTCCCCTTTTCAAAGTCTCCAATTGCTTGCCTTTCAATTTTTTTCAGATTTTGAGAAAGCACATGAGTACTCGACAGTGTTATTATAGCAGTTGTTAACAGAGTGAAAAGAAAACTTTTTTTACTCCAATTCATAACAATCAATCATCTAACAAAATTTGGTTTCACATGCTTTTACATCCGGTACTCAGACATAAAATTTGAAACAACAACAATATAATAAAATTGGAGATTTCTAGACAGGTAATCTAAATCGCCAAGGCTGGCTATATTTTTCATTGCTATAATCGGTATTTTTTTTCACTTTTCAAACAATAAATTGGGTTTATTGGGATTTTAGCCATCTATCCAGCCATTCCGTGGGACGAAATACACTTTTCATAATTGATCTCAGATTTTTTGATTGAAGCTGATAAAAGCCATTGCCGCGGATTTTATTATCTGCGAAATTGATTCAATAAAACAAGGGACTCTACAATGAAAAAGCTTTGTTATAGCGGCCAATTAAGCAGTCGCTATTTATCTTTGACTGCCGGGAACAGCACCAGATTTTCCGGTCCTGTTATCTCTCAAAAAAAATCGTTTAACCGGACAATAAGAATAAGATGGACGTGGAAATCTTATCCCGGATACAGTTTGCCATGACTGTTTCCTTTCATTACATCTACCCTCCCCTTAGTATAGGTCTTGGACTGATCATGGTCATCATGGAAGGCTTGTATCTGAAGACCGGAGACATGCAATATCATATACTTGCCAGGTTCTGGACCAAGATATTTGCCATCACATTTGGAATTGGTGTGGCAACAGGTATTGTCATGGAGTTCGAATTCGGTACAAACTGGGCTACCTATTCCAGGTATGTGGGAGACATTTTCGGGAGTGCTCTTGCAGCTGAAGGCATCTTTGCTTTTGCACTTGAGAGTGGTTTCCTGGGTGTATTACTTTTTGGATGGAACAGGGTGAGCAAGACAGTACACTTCATTTCTACCCTTGGTATATGGCTTGGATCTATGTTTTCAGCAATCTGGATTGTAGTAGCCAACTCTTGGCAACAAACTCCCGCAGGATATCACATTGTAGGTGAAAGCCTCAATGCACGAGCTGAAATCACTGACTTTTGGGCCATGGTATTTAATCCTTCCAGCGTTGACCGGTTAACACATGTTTGGATAGGGGCCTTTCTGGCTGGTGCCTTTCTGGTCATGAGTGTACACGCCTTTTATCTACTCAAAAACCGGCACGTAGAGGTATCAAAGAAAGCTTTCAAAATCGCCCTGACGATCGCAACAATCGCTTCACTATCACAACTGTTTACCGGACATCACTCGGCTGATGGTGTTGCCGTGAATCAACCAGCAAAGCTGGCGGCACTAGAAGGTCATTTCGATAGCCTGGCAGCTGCAGACATGTATTTATTTGGATGGGTAGACAAAGAGAGCCAGGTTGTAACGGGTATTAAGATACCGGGTGGCCTATCTTTTCTTTTACATCAGGATTTTAAAAAACCAGTCACGGGACTCAACGCTTTTCCCGAAAACGAAAGACCGACAGCCATAAATGCCATATTTCAGTTTTATCATATCATGGTGGCCATTGGTGTTATTCTTATAGTATTATCTCTATTCGGTATATTCCTATGGTGGCGGGGCAAGCTCTTTGATCAAAGGTGGTTACTCATTGTATTTGTCTTCAGCGTATTACTCCCACAGATAGCCAACCAGGTAGGATGGTTTGCGGCTGAAATGGGCAGGCAGCCCTGGGTAGTGTATGGACTGTTACGCACTTCAGATGCGCTTTCTAAGGTAGTAACTGCCAACCAGGTGATGTTTTCTATCATTTTGTTCGCCATTGTCTATGTATTTCTATTTGCACTATTCATCTACCTGATGAATAAAAAGATCCAGCATGGTCCGGATGATGGTGAGCTACACGAACAACGTCCCAGGCAAAAAGAGATAGCTATGGCTTTTAACCAATCCAACAAGTAATTATGGCAACTTTTTTGGGAATCGATTATGCAACCTGGTGGTATTTAGCTGTTGGAGGGGTATTCACCGGATATGCCATTCTGGATGGTTTTGATCTGGGCGCAGGAGCCTGGCATCTGTTTTTCAAAGATGACAAAAGTCGAAGGGTGGCACTGAATGCCGTGGGACCAGTGTGGGATGGCAATGAAGTATGGCTGGTCATTGGTAGTGGCGCACTATTCGCCGGATTTCCAGATGTTTATGCCACAGTTTTCTCCGCCATGTACATTCCGATTATGCTGTTTTTGACTTTCCTGATCTTTCGTGCGGTATCCATAGAGTTTAGGAGTAAGGAGAATATGAGTTGGTGGCGAAATAGCTGGGACATCGCCTATAGTGTTTCAAGTATCATGTTAGCCTTTCTGCTGGGTGTGGTACTTGGCAACGTACTTCAGGGTATGAATATTGGTGCTGATAAAGAATTCCAGGGCAGCTGGATCGAATTTTTAAACCCATATGCTATCATGGTGGGGATCACAACTCTGGCTTTATTAATGATGCATGGTGCCATCTACCTGATCATGAAAACAGAAGGAAGACAATTCATCTATATGACCTTATATGTGAAACGCGCTATCATCTTTTTCCTTGTAAGTTTCGGAATCACCACTGTTTATACTTTGATTTACTTTCCTCACCTGTCTGATAGATTCAAAGAACAACCTCTCTCCTTCGTAATTGCATTGATGGCCTTTTTGAGTATTGCCAACATACCACGCATGATCAATAAAAAGAAATACAGCTTTTCATTTCTGTTTTCTTCTGTCGCAGTAGCATTGCTACTCATTATTGTGGCCTTTGAGCTCTATCCGGCAATCATTTTATCTACTCAGGATCCGGCATACACACTAACCGTTCATAATGCCAGCTCATCTGAAAAGTCATTGGAAACTATGCTTATCATTGCTGCAATTGGAGCTCCTTTGGTTGCATTATACACCGGGTTCGTTTTCTGGACCTTCAAGGGAAAAGTAAAGATGGATGAAATGAGCTATTGAGGGGAAAATAATTCCCCCCTTCTCTCCCTACAATTCAATTCAGTGCAATACCAGCTCCACATACCTGATCATACATCCAGATATGCTGACCCAGGTCTTTCCATTTGGGCTTTTTCTCCTGTGTCATTATCGCACATTCGCTAAAAAGCTTTCGATAAGATTTCTTATACCCACCCTTTTTTACTTTTTGCAAGGCCTGATCATTTTTTGAAACAAAAAATGCTTTGTGCTTGTCTCCTGTTAATGTCAGGTATTCTCCCTCCATAGTAGCTGATTTGGCAGCATAAGGATCAAAAAACACCTGGAAAGTTTCATCAAAATCAGGGTTTAACAATTGCAGCATTGCTTCCTTTCCTGACTTCAGCACAGTGTTGCGATAAATGATGTAATCTTTTGGTACAGCCTTAGGCTGATTTTTAGATAGAATCTTCACAATAGATGAACCTCTTTCATTGAAAAACTGAAGCTTTACCGCCTTGTTCATACTTATCAGGAACTCTTCCATTTCCTCAGCCCTGAATTTCCTCTTCTCCTCTCCTTCTGTCAACAATGTAACCTGGGTAATTCCTCTCACTCTTGTGGTATTGAGTATCTTTCCTGAAATCAGCTCACCGTTTTTTAAAAGCACAGCACCTTCGTTAGACATGGGAACCGCTTCCAGCGGTTGCTGTAGTGACTGTGCACTGGCGATAAATCCAAATATCACCAGCATAATAGACCATGCCAAAGACAACATTTTCATGTGTTTATTGATTGTGTGAGCTAAGACGACTTATTTTTCATAATGGTTGGGTACAGTCTCCGGAATATTTTTAGTGGTAGAATGAAGTTATCAACGGAAACTTTTTGAGGATAATTATCTTACTTCCGAATTAAAATCAAAGATCAACTGTTCAAAGTTCATTCGATTGTAGAATGAATTATCAAGTTATTATATGAAAGCCATTGGATTTAAAAAGTCACTTCCTATAACAGACCTGGAAAGCTTTATAGAATTTGAAACCGACAGACCATCACCATCAGGGCATGACATCCTGGTGAAAATCTCAGCAATTTCGGTCAACCCTGTTGACTATAAAGTAAGACAAAACTCAGCGAAAGAAAAGCCTCTTGACACCCCAAAGGTCATAGGATGGGATGCTGCAGGAACTGTAGTGGCTGTCGGGGATCAGGTCGAGCTCTTTAAAGAGGGAGATGAAGTCTATTATGCAGGCGATCTTACCCGGAGTGGAAGCAATGCAGAATATCAGCTTGTTGATGAACGAATTGTAGGTTTTAAACCCAAAAAACTGACAATGGCTGAAGCCGCCGCCATACCGCTCACCGCGTTGACTGCCTGGGAATCTATCTTCGATCGGATCAGAGTGAATCCTGATATAGACAAAGGCAAATCTATCCTGATGCTGGCAGGAGCCGGGGGCGTCGGATCCATTGCCATTCAGATTGCAAAACAGGTTGCTAACCTCCAGGTAATCGCGACAGCATCTCGTCCAGAGACCCAAAAATGGTGTAGCGACCTGGGTTCAGATCATGTAGTGAACCATAAAAATTTAAAAGAAGAGCTGACAAGGATTGGACATGATCAGATTGATTATGTGTTGGATCTGGTGGATCTGGGCGGATATTGGGATACCATTGCCGAAATCATCAAACCGCAGGGCCATATTGTTTCTATCACAGGAAGTAGCAGTCCGTTGAATCTCAATGTGTTGAAGACCAAGAGTGTATCATTCTCCTGGGAGCTGATGTATACCCGATCGATGTATCAAACAGGCGATATGGGTGAGCAACATCTCATACTCAACAAAATAGGCAGTCTCCTGGATTCGGGTAAGATAAAAACCACCCTTACCACCACACTCAATGGCTTTACCGTGGACAACCTAAAAAAAGCACATGAAATGCAGGAATCAGGGAGGACAATTGGCAAGACAGTGATCAAATTCTAAACAAGCATGTCATGAACCTTGAACAGAATAAGCAAAATGCCATTGCCTTCTACAAGACAGCCTATTTTGGGGAACCAGAGAAGGCAGTCAGGCTATACGTTGGGGATACCTATATACAACACAACCCTGGGGTAGCTGATGGGCCCCAGGGATTTATCGAGTATTTTAAGCGGATGCAGGCAGAGTACCCTGACAAGTCAATCGAATTTGTTCGTGTGGTAGCAGAGGGTGATCTGGTAGCTCTCCATACACATCAGATATGGCCCGGTAATGAAGAATATATCACGATGGATTTCTTTCGGTTTGATACAAATGGAAAAATCGTTGAGCATTGGGACGCTATTCAGAAGATACCAGAAACAGCTGCTAATGACAATAAAATGTACTAATGGCCTTATGTGCCAACATGTTAATCATTTTCTTATCTTTTTGAATTTGACCAGGGCTACGTTTCAGGGATCATCTGATAGGACCAATTTGACTGCAAATTAGCCGGGTTGCCATTTTCATCAGGAATGACTACTTTTATATAGTCCCCAGCGTATTAACCTCTATAAGCTATTAAGTGCATAAAGGTTATCACAAATAAGGTTAAACCAACCGGGACCAGCTATGTAACTTGCTTCATCAAAACAAGATAAGGGAAAATACCAATTGACTTTGTAGGTGAATTGCTTATTAAAATTTGAGGTTAATTACGGATTTTAAATTTGATTGAGTATGTAGACTTTTGTATCATTATGAAAAAGTTAATTCCAGCTATACTACTATTTGCCTTAAGTCTAAATGTATTTTCTGAAACACCAGAAAAACAAACCAGGGCAGAAATGCAAGCCCAATTACTTGCTGAACAGATTTATCAGACCTATTCAGGTTTCAGAACTGACAATATTGAAATCTCCAAAGAGATCTCTCACAGTCTTGGACTTGAACTGACCAAAGAAGTATCTTATAAAATTCAGAAGGGTTGTATGATCGATAGCCTTGTACTGGCGAACGATGAAGAACAACGATGGATGACTTATAAAGCTACTGATATTCAATATGTCAAAAATATTGAAGTAATGTTTGTCATGAAGAGTGACGAAGCATATTCCATTGCTACTCACCTGAGACAGATCCTGGCTCAAAAAGGCAAACACCTTGTAAAGGATGATCACCAGGAAACTGTTTTCAAAGACAACACAGGTTGCGTTTTAATTGATGATAGATTCAAAGAAGTAACTAAGACTGAGGTTTACTCTTTATACAACTACGAAATCAAAGTTCTGGATGAATACCTGATGATTGACTTTAAAGAGACGCTGCCCAGAAAATTTGAACCATCGAAACGTCAGCTGGTATTTGTAGACTAATTGCTCTATTCCTTAACAGCTGGTATACTCACGATAAATTTTGACCCCTTCCCGGCACCATCAGATTCCACAGAGATGGTGCCTTTGTGTTGGGCTATGATATCAAATGTGATAGATAGCCCCAACCCGGTTCCTTCGCCAGGTGGTTTAGTTGTATAGAAAGGATCAAAAATAAGTGATCTGCTTTCCGGGGTTATCCCAACACCCGAATCAGCAATAGTAATTTTAACCATACCTTCACTCCTTTCCACCTTTATATCTATTGTCCCGGAACCTTCAATAGCCTGATCTGCATTTAACAACAGATTTAAGAACGCCTGGTGCAGCTTTCCTTTGTTTCCCTTACAAACCAGGGGCACATCAGCATACGTCTTGTTTAAAACAACTCCTTGCTTCAGACCACTATGCAACATAATCAGGCAGTTGTCCAATACATCCCGCACATCAAACAGCTCATCAAAACGGTCATTGATTCGAGAAAATTGTGTCAGACTTGATACAATTGCCGAGGCTCTTTCAATGCCATTTTCAATGATTTCCAGGGATACCGGCAGCTTCTTTTTCATGGATTCCAAATCCTCTTTTGACTGCTGAATGATATCGAGACCATTTTGTATAAACTGCAATGGGTTATTGATCTCATGAGCTACTCCGGCAGCCAACACACCCAATGAAGCCATTTTTTCTGATTGTATCAGCCGCTTTTGCGTTTCTTTGAGGTTGTCAAGTGCCTCTTCAAGTGCCTGCTTTTGTGTTTCCAGCTTGGTATTCTTAATGTTAAGTTCTTCTGTTCGTGATCTGATGATATCCGCAAGCTCTAACCTCTTTCTGACAAGATATCTTTCTCTTATTCCAAAAACCAACCATATAATAATTAGCAGTAGAATAACCATCATAACCCTAAACCAGATCATCTCATAATACCTGGGCTTGATATCTATCTTTAAAGATGCATAATTACTTCCCCAGGCCCCATTTAGATTGGAAGCCTGGACTTTTAAGAGGTAATTACCAGGATCAAGGTTCGTGTAGTTTATCGTCCTTCTGTTTCCGTTTGACCTCCATCCATCATCATAACCTTCCAGCATATACCGATACTTGATCTTATTTGGTGTGGCAAATTTTAGACCTGTGTAAGTCACTTCAATATCACGTTGCATAACCGAGAGCCCTATTTCATCCTGGTAGGTATTGAAAGTCTGATTCCCCAGTTTTATTTCCTGCAACACCACAATAGGCGGATTTGGATCTACATAATCCTGATCGATATTGATACCTGCTACTCCCTTTATGGTAGCCCACCAGGATAGCCCATCTGAGGTTTTAATTACTTCACCGGCACCATTGCCCTCTTCCATACCCTCTTCGGCTCCGAAGGGATGGCAAACCAACTCCTTGATCAGCCCATTGTCAAAATCAAAAAACTGTTGTTTCCTGATCATAGATAATCCCTGATTGCCCAGCATCCACAGGTTTCCGTTGTTGTCTTCTTTGATCCTGGATATTACATTCTCAGACAATCCATCCTCAGCTGCATAATTGACTATTTTACCATCAATGATCCTGGATAGACCACCTCCATAGCTCCCAATCCAGATTACACCATCTTGGTCCTCATAAATGCTTCGGATTGCTCCTTCAACAAGCCCTTCGTCTGCGGTTATGAGTCTATAACTGCTTCCTTTAAATATGGAAATACCTCCATCTGTTCCAATCCAAATTTCATCATTGGATAAACTGACTATGGTATGGATCCAGTCTCCGGGTAATTGTTCACGAGTAGAATAATGGTGTAGAACCTCATCCTTAAACAACACCACACCGCTACCCTTTGTACCTAGCCAAAATTGATCGTCCTTATCCTTTAAGATTGCACTAATATGCCAGTAAAACTGGTCTTCACCTGGCTTTATGTCCGACAGGTCTGCAATTTCAGAATACTGAAATTCTTCAATTTTCCCAAGTTTAGTGTTGCTTCCAACATATACGGTCTTATCATTTTTCGGATCATTTCTCAGGGCATCCACACATTCGGGAATATCAATAAACCGGTTAAACTGACCATCCCGATAGTGACTAAGACCATCACATAATGAACCCATCCATAAGCCACCTTCTCCATCAGAAGCTAATTCATCAA